>DAOSWS010000003.1 GCA_035593605.1 Thermoanaerobaculia bacterium
GTCACCGTACGACGATGAACATCCAAACCTAAGTACCACATCGAGCAGCCTCCTTGAATGAAGTGGTTTTACCTTTACAATAAACACTTCGCTTCCCCGCTGCTCTCGTGGGGCTTATAGTATCAGTCCCTATTTTTCTGCACGTCGAAAACTTACCCTTGTAACTTAATATAATGCACGACATAAAAATTGCCCCGCCGTTGCGGCGGGGTGATAGAGGGGGGGGGTATTGAAACATAAGGAGTGAATGAGACATAGTTTAAAACATGATCCTGCGTCTCATTATTCCCATTCAGCCACCCTTGACGTTTCTGATCGCACAACCCTACAATGAAGGCACAAGCGCTGATGGAGGTGATTCTGATGGAACGATTTAATCGAAACGGCATGATGATCTTTCCCGATCCCGACAGGCAAATGTATCGACAACCCGAGAAAGTTCTTATCGTAACCGCATGTACCTGCCATAATGGGCATTCCCTCCTATCCAGACGGGTATCCTTCCAGGGACACCCCGGTATCCTCTTCCATGTCAGCGGGAAAACAGGTTCCGGGCTGGTGGCTCTGAGCCCCGTGTACGGCCAGAAAATACGAGTCTCCCTGGAACTTGACCTGGTTACGGATGAACTGATGGTGTTCTCCTGCCCCAAATGCAGCGAACCCCTCCCGGTCTACGGCCCCTGTCCCTGCGGGGGTGAACTCATCGCCTTTTTCACTGGAGATCCTGGGGATTACTCGTCCTGTCTCGGCATCTGTAACCGGGTTGGATGCATCCACGCCGTAGTGAAATCAGGCGGCGAGCTCGTTTCCCTGGCCTCGCTGGAACCAAACAGCCCGTGATAGCATAGGAAGGTATGGTCGCCCGCCGCTATTCCTCCCCTCTCCTCATTCTCGCTGCATTCTTCCCTTTATTCTTGATTTGCTGTTCACGGAATTCCACGGAAACCTATTCCGCGTTTACTTTTTTCACGATGGATACAATGGTTGAAGTCACGTACCGGGGGCAATCCAATTCCCTGGAGCAGTCCATCCAGAGTGAATTCGAGCGGATCTATCAGGCCTATACCCCTTCCTCCAAAGATAATCTCCTCTCGGAGATCAATGCATCGGACGGACAGCCGGTCCCGGTCGATCCCGAGACCGTTCACCTGATCCATGAAGCCATCCAAATTTCCATGTGGACTCAGGGAACCTTTGACATTTCCGTTCAACCTCTCCTCCGGCTATGGGGATTTAATTTTGATCAGAAAAAGGTAACGATTCCAGGGGAAGATGAGCTTCTCAAAGCTCTTTCCTCTGTGGGGTATCAAAAAATCCAACTTTCTGAACATTCCGTCACCCTTCCTGTCGGGGGAGGCATCGATCTGGGAGGGATAGCCAAAGGATATGCCGTAGACCGGGCGGCCGATATTTTTTTTCGCCATGGCGTCGAAGATTTTTTAATCAACGCCGGGGGCGACCTGAGAGCCGGCGGCCTCAATTCCCGGGGAACCGAGTGGGTGATCGGGATTCAGCACCCCCGTTCGGAAGGCCTGATTACGACCACAACTTTGAAAAACCGGGCCCTGGTGACCTCGGGAGATTACCAGCGCTTCGTCGATATCGATGGAGTCCGCTATCATCACATCCTCGATCCACAGACCGGGCTCCCCTTTCGCATCTGGACTTCCATGACCGTGACGGCACCGTCCTGCATGACGGCGGACGCGCTGGCCACGGGACTTTTCGGCATGACGGAAGAAGAGATTCGAAATGTGATCAAAGAACACCATGCCGATGTTACCTTTCTGGGTGTGACACAATCCCTGAATCTGATCTCCGGACCGTGAATATTTCCTTCCGAACCCGCGTAATTCGGCCATGGGGAACGATGCTATAATCCACACAAGTATTGAATGGAGGTTGCCATGGGTACGGTTCTTCTGATTGTCCTCGTTCTTGTCATTGTGATCGTTGGAGGCGGAATGGTGGGCCTCGTAGTCGGAATGTACAACAGCCTGATCCAGGTCCGAAACAATGTTCAAAAGGCATGGAACAATATCGACGTACTCCTCCAGCAGCGTCATGACGAATTGACAAAGCTGATCGATACGGCCATCGCGTACGTTGAGCACGAGCGGGAAACGTTTGACCACATTGTCAAACTCCGAACCGATTACGATGAAGTTCGGACCATCGCCGAAAAGGTTGGGATTGAAAATACGCTTAACGACCGTTTAAAAAAGATTCAAATGGTCTGGGAACAGTACCCTCAGCTTCGCGCCGTGGAAAGCTTTCTCCAGGTCCAGGATAGAGTTTCCTCACTGGAATCTCAGATCTCGGACCGGCGCGAGTTCTTTAATGACAGCGTCAATATCTACAATATCCAGATCGAACGCCTTCCCGAGGTCCTCCTTGCGAAGCTGTTGGGATATCAGCGCTTTGACTACCTCAGGATCCCCACGGAAAAGAAAGAGGACGTGGAAATGAAATTTGAAAAACCGGAGGAAGCATAAGCCTCTGATTTCAGAGGCCTCGCCCCGTCATGACTGAGTGGACCCATACGAGGCGGGACCAGTACATCCGGAACCATATTGATTCCTGGATCAGGGATCAATTATCGGTTGAAGGTACGATAACTCCCCGGATTTCCAGATTACGGCCGGAAGGAGACCGGGTTCATGTCAAAGGACGGGCCGACATTCGGGATGCCGGCACCATACGAAAGATTGAATTTGCATTTGTAATCAAATTTTCAGAAAGCCTGCCTCCCATGGTCCAGGGATCCATGAAACGAAGTCCGCAATCCAGAGAGTGGACTCTCGTCGATGGAGATCGCCCTTTCCTCTTTCGCTCGGCTAAACCCTCAACCACTCTTCTCAGTAACAGAAAAAGGGCCTTTATCCTGGCTGCGTTCCTTACCCTGGTTTCCGTCCCGCTTGCAACACCTCTTGTTCCCCGAATTGCGGAAGGTCTATGGTCCCTCACATGGAAAACCACCACGGGGACATGGAATGACCAGGGCTCCGGGTATATCTTTCCCGGTCCCGACGGGACACCGGTTGCCGGACAGAGATACACCGCCTGGAAGCCTTCCCCTTCGTTTGGCGATTACGATGATCTCTTCAAGGAAGCCGTACCGCCGTTCCACCTCAAAGGGAAGTCGATTCTCATCCATATCCATCCGACGCGACCCGATCAGTCTCTTCTGCATGCCGGCGTTCCCATCCAGGCTGTCCATCTTCTCTTTCTTCTATCGGCTCTTCTTTTTCCTGCTTTTTTCCTCTGGATTCGGGTGTTGAGACGCGACAAGACCGCGGCGCTTTCACAGGAGCAGCCCCGAAATCTCTGGATTGCATTTTCCCTCTTTCTTGGCAGTTTCATCCTTCTTTTCCCGCTTCTGAGCCTGTGGTCTATCGGGTTCCATACCCTCCCGCCCTCCTGGCCCTTTCTGACTCTCTGGCTCTGCCTTTCCTCAGGGATTCTCTATCCCAAACCATGGCTCCGGCTCTATCGAATCCCATTGGTTCAGAGAATCTTATTCTGGACCCTTGTCTGGGCTTTAACACCTCTTCTTCTTGCCGTTATAGGGTTCACCTTTCCCGCGATCGCCATCGCAGTAATGGGAACCCTTCTCGTACTGCTGTTCCTCTATCCCTTTCTCCGCCCGGAGGCCACGACGCCCTTCTCCCTGCTCTTTCTTTCGATCTGGATTCCGACATACATCGCGGGATTAATTTCTCCCTCGCGAGCCTTTTTCTTCTTTCTCTACCAGCACTTTCCCGACATCTCCTATTACTGGTTCCTGCCCGGGACCGATGCTCCCCGGTTCGGGGCCATGGTGGATCTCTACATTGCGATATCCGGGATCGTCTTCTGCATGGTCACAACGATTCTGGACACGATCTGGCGGGCCCGGCAGGCCATGCAGGTTGAGAATCTGCCCACGGCACGGTCCCGTTCCGCCGCACCCGGAATTGCTGAGTTCAAAGGAACCGCCCGCTCCCTGCCCGAGAACAGGGGAAACTCCATCCTCTACTATAATTCCAGCACTCCTTCCGAAGCCAGGATACGGTCCTTCTATCTTGAAGACGAATCGGGCCAAATCCTTGTGGATCCCCGGGGCGCGTATTTTAGGATCGGCCGTGCTTCCAGCCTGGCCGGAAGGGTATGCGAAATCGTTCTCACCCGCAGGGTTCAAAAATCCGATCTTACCCATCCCCATATAATGGAACTCAGGGATGGGGATCCCGTCTACGTCGTTGGAAATGTCCAGGAAAATCCTGATGCAGGAGAGGAGGCCACGGATTCGGATCGGCTGGTCGTGAAACCCCTTGTGGAGCCGGTCCATGTCAATCCTTTGTGGCAGCTGTTGTTTGCAAAGCTTCACACTCCACCCCGCCGGGATATTCAGCATGTCTTCTTCCTTTCCGATACGACGGAAAATCGAGCCGAACGATTAATCCGCAGAGGTATTCTTCATGTTTGGCTTACCTCTCTCTTCTGGATCCTCCCCTGCCTGTGGATGATCGGAGCCCAGGTTCCCAGAGTGGGACAGGATCGATCAGCCTGGACGATAGAAGAAATCATTCAGTTCGCTCCGGAATCGGAACGGATCCCGCTGGTTCGGGAAAGGCTGATCCACCCCGAACCGCGTCAGAGGCGGAAGGCAGTGGAGTACCTTGCCGATACGGCGGGAAGAGAGGATCCTTCGTTTGCTCCAGCACTCATTCCTCTCCTTCTCGATCCTGATCGGGGTGTGCGAAGGACGACAGCCGATGTCCTCTACCGTATCAAGGTGGACCATTCTGCTTCGTTTCGGGTGCCGTTCATTCTGAAGACCCTTCGGACCGGGAGCGTTGAATTGAAACGCCTGGCAGCCTTCCTCCTGCGAAAGACCGGAGGGGACCCCGGCGCCGTGGTACCGGCACTTGCCCGAGCGCTTTCGGATGAAAACCATAATGTCCGGGCCAATGCTGCATGGTCGATCTCCTATATCGGCTGGTACGATAAACCGTCCCTTGAAAAGCTTGTCCAATGCCTCGAGGATCCCGATTCGGAGGTTCGGGAAGCAGCGACCCACGCCATTGTCCAGCTCCCTCTTCCTCCTGATCAGGGTCTTCCCATTGCAAGACAGATGTTTCATTCAGGAGACCCGATCCTTCTCAAAGGAGCCGCCCGATCCATCAAACGTTACGGGGAGGATGGCTCTACATTCCTTCCTGAACTGGCTGATCTTTTGAATCATGATGATTCGGGAGTCCGTCTTCAGGCCGTCGTTGCGATGGGCGCAATCCATAACGTACCCCCCTCTATCGTCCAGAACCTCCTGCCGCTGTTGAACGATCCCGAGACGGGTGTCCGGCAGTTCACCGTTGAGACTCTGGGAAAAATCGGCGTCAAAAGCCGTGAAGTCCTTGATGCCCTGCTGGATACCCTGAATGACAGGGCCACCTGGGTCAGACGCGAAGCCGTCGGGGTTCTCGGCAAACTTGGAACCGGGGATCCAGAAGTCATCCGGAGAATGGGTGATCTTCTGAGGGATTCCGATGAACGTGTACGAATGGATGCCGTGCATAACCTTTCAGGAATCGGGAAGGATGCTTTACCCGCGATGAACGGGCTGACGGCCGCTCTTACCGGCAGTGATGACAGGGTCCGGGAGGAAGCCGCATCGGTCCTGGGTGATATCGGGCCTGCGGCAAGCGAGGCGGCCCCGGTTCTTCTCGCCTGTCTGAAAGATGAAAACACACGGATCCGACAAGCAGCAATTCGAGCCCTTGGAAGGATCCAGCCCAACAATCCCTTAATCCTCAATGAGCTGAAGACGATGCTGGATTCGGCCACCGATCCTTCGATGAAAAATGAGATTCGAATGACCCTTCAGCAGGTTCTGAACACTCCGCAGCGGAGGGCCGCCCTGGCCGTCCTTGCGCGGAAAGGAGTCCATCAACCGGAGGATCTGCCTTCGTTGCTCTTTTTGTTGAGCGATTACGAGGAATCGGTACGGGCCGCATCCGTTTCCGCGATTGGAGATATGGAAGCGATGGGTGCTCCAGCCTATCACGAACTCCGTACCCATCTGAACGATCCCAGCCCGCCGGTACGGGCCAGAACCTGTATTGCCCTTGGTAAAATACCTTCGTTCGCAGGGGATTCTATTGGCGACATAGCAGATCTTCTTTCCGACCCGGACAGTTATGTCCGGCTCTGCGCGGCTCAATCTCTGGCTGCGTTCGGACCGGAGCTTCTCCCTGTCAGGGACAAGATTGCAAAGGCTCTTCGGGATCCGGATCACAGTGTTCATGCCCTCGCGGCTCGAGCCCTCGCATCATCCGGATCGCCGGAAAAATCCTCCCTTTCTTCCATCACCAGGCTGATGAAGGATCAGAATCCTGAATGCCGCCGAAACGCACTTAAGGTCGCAACTTCCATGGGGATCGAAGCCGTGTCTCTGATTCCTGCCATTATCGCCCTTCTGCAGGATCCCGACTACCATGTCCGCCGATACGCTGCGGAAGCCCTGGGCTCGATGGGACCTTCCGGATCTCCAGCCGTTCCCAATCTGATTTTAGCAATAGAGGACAAAGAAATTCAGATCTATGCCATACGGGCACTCGGATCGATCGGCCCTCCCGCCGTGGAGGCAATACCCGTGCTTGAGAACCTAATGAGTACCCATCCCCCACCCTATCTCCAGAACGAAATCCGGGATGCCCTTATTAAAATCAGGCCATAATTCTCACATCCCGTTTATGTGAAATTTAGAACATAAGTCTTGACACTTCCTTTGTAAGGATTATAATAAACGGCTATTCATCTGTCGTACATTCGGGGGCTATATGCGTTCTAAATCGTTTCGAAAGGGAATTCACCCTCCCGATCGCAAAGGTGCATCCAATGCCCTTTCTACCGAGGTATTTCCCCCGGTTGAGCGGGTGGTCATCCCCCTCCATCAGCACACGGGGGCCCCGGCTGAACCTCTTGTGAAAAAAGGTGACAATGTAGCTCGCGGGCAAAAGATCGGAGAGGCCCGGGGTCTCATTTCCGCCTGCATACATGCCTCGATCTCCGGAACCGTGAAGGCCGTCGATCCCATGCTCAGCCCTTCGGGAAAGTCGGTTCTCTCTATTCAGATTGACTCCGACGGAGAGGACACCCTTCACGAATCCGTCTGTCCCCTGAAAGAAGACCTTTCCTCTTACACCCCCGATGAAGTCCGTCAGGTGATCCGGGAAGCCGGGATCGTAGGTTTAGGCGGTGCCGCCTTTCCTACGGCGGTAAAGCTGACTCCTCCCCGTGAGTACCCTGTGGACACGGTGATTCTGAATGGTGCCGAATGCGAGCCCTTCCTGACCACGGACCATCGGGTGATGCTGGAGCGGGCCGACGATCTGATCGCGGGAGCGGACATCCTGAGAACCACGGTCGGCGCCGCAAAGGTCGTGCTGGGAGTCGAAACCAACAAGATGGATGTCATTACCCTCTACGAGTCAAAGCTCCGCGGCCGCCTTGATTTCACCGTTGTACCATTACGAACCAAATATCCCCAGGGCGGGGAAAAGATGCTGATCAAGGCCATCCTTGGCCGCGAAGTCCCTCGCGGAGGACTTCCCTTTCATTGCGGGGTCCTTGTCCAGAATGTGGGTACGACCGTGGCGGTCCTGGATGCCCTCAAAACGGGAATGCCATTGATCGAGCGGGGACTCACCGTCTCAGGAGACGCTGTAACCACGCCGAAAAACCTCCAGGTTCGCATCGGTACCTCCTTTCACGACATCCTCACCCATTGCGGCGGATCGATGGAGGAAATCGGATCTCTGATCATGGGAGGCCCCATGATGGGAGTCTCCCAGTGGACGGACGAAATTCCCGTTGTAAAGGCCACCTCGGGGATTCTGGCTTTCCGGAGACCCGGAGCGGGTCCGGAAAAAGAATATCCCTGCATCCGGTGTAATTCGTGCGCCACCCATTGCCCGATGAACCTGATTCCAACCCGGATCGTCACCTTCGCGAAGCACGGCCGAATCGATGAGGCTCAAAAGTGGGGCCTCATGGATTGCATGGAGTGCGGCACCTGTGCCTATGCATGCCCCGCCCGAATTCCCCTCGTTCAGTGGGTTCGGGTAGGGAAATACGATGTCTTCCAGAGCCGAAAAAGGGCGGAGGCAAGATCATGAGTGAGCCCAACTACCTTTCCCGTACCCTTCTCCTCTCCTCACCCCACGCACGAAGGAAGGACTCCGTTCCCGTCATCATGTACTGGGTCGTCGGAGCCCTTCTTTTTCCCGTTGCCGGTTCGATCTATTACTTCGGGTGGAACGCTACTCGACTTCTGGCGGCCTGCATCCTGGGCTGCGTCATCACTGAAGTTCTCTTTCTTCTGGGCAGGAAAAAGGATCTTTCGGCCTGTTACGACGGTTCGGCCCTGATCACCGGGATCCTCCTTGCCCTTACCCTTCCTCCGGGCCTGAAAACCTCGTATGCTGTCATCGGCGGTATTGTCGCCGTCGGTCTCGGAAAGCAGGTCTTCGGAGGGCTGGGCTTCAATATCTTTAATCCCGCCCTTGTGGGCCGCGCCTTTCTCCAGGCGGCCTTCCCCGTTGCTATGACTACATGGACACCTCCCCGAACCCTTGAGGTTGTGGATGCCGTCTCCTTTGCCACGCCTCTTGGAGGATTCAAGTTTTCGGGCATTCTCACCGATCCCAATTCTCTGCTTTTCGGTTCCATCGGAGGTTCTCTGGGTGAAACCTCCGCCCTCCTGCTCCTGATCGGAGGATTGATTCTCCTCATGAAGGGATATATCGACTGGAAGATTCCTGCAGGTATCTTCGTCACCGTAGCCATATTCACCGGGATTCTGCATTCCGTGAATCCGGATCGCTACGCCGATCCCATATTCCATCTCCTCGCCGGCGGACTCATGCTTGGTGCGATCTTCATGGCCACCGACATGGTGACCTCCCCCCTGACTCCCCGCGGAACCTGGATCTACGCGGTTGGGATCGGGATCCTGATCGTTGTGATTCGAGTTTTCGGCGGTCTGCCGGAGGGTGTCATGTACTCCATCCTGATCATGAACGGGTTCGTTCCCCTGCTGAACAAGCTGACAAGGTCCCGAATTCTCGGGGAAGGAGGAGCGCGATGATCGGCAAACAGGTCCGGATTGTCCTGATCCTCGTGATCGTGTGCCTCGTGATCGGAGGGTCGGTCTCCTACTTTGCCGCCTATACCCAGCCCATGATTGAACGGAATGCCCGGGAAGCGCTCAAGAAGGCCGTCAACGAAGTCCTTCCCGGCGTCGACTCCTTCGAGGAGATTGTACCGGGAGATTCCTTTCGGGTTTACAAAGGAAAAGATGCGGGGGGAAATACCATCGGATATGCGATCTACCGGGTAGGAGTTGGATTTCAGGATAAGATCGCCCTGATCTTCGGCGTGGATCCCGACATGACCAAAATCTTTGCCCTGAACATCCTGGATCAGAAGGAGACCCCCGGCCTGGGTGCCAAGATCACTGACGACAAGGCCTTCCTGGGATTCTGGAAGGAGAAGAGCCTGACGTCCCCGATATCCTATGCCAAACCGCCCCGCCCCGCTGACGCCCTGAGTGACAGCCAGATCAACGCCATTTCCGGAGCGACCATCTCCTCAGATGCCGTGGTGAAGATTGTGAATGCCGCCGTGGAAGAGGCGCGGGGGCGGATTGGAGGTGAATCGTGAGTAAGCAGAACACCCTGAGCCAGGAGTTTCTCAAGGGCCTCTGGAAGGAGAATCCCAACCTTGTCCAGCTCCTCGGCATGTGCCCGATGCTTGCGGTAACCAACGAGGTCGTGAACGCCATCGGAATGGCGGGTGCAGTCACCTTCGTTCTCCTGGCCTCCGCCCTGATCATCTCCCTGATCCGTTCGTGGATCCCGGCCCAGGTCCGGATCCCGACCTTCATCGTCATCATCGCCGGTTTTGTTACGATGGCGGATCGCTATCTTGCTGCCTTCTACCCCGACCTCTCCAAGGCCCTGGGCCCCTTCGTTCCCCTGATCGTCGTCAACTGCGTCATCCTGGGCCGGATGGAGGCCTTTGCCTCCAAGAACAAACCCGGCCGTTCGGTCATCGACGCGCTGGGAATGAGCGTAGGGTTCGGGATTGTCCTTCTGATCATGGGGGCCGTGCGGGAACTGCTCGGGAACGGGACCATTCTCGGTGCCCAGATCCTGAGCCCCAACTGGTACGATCCCATGATGGTCTTTATCCTTCCCGCCGGGGCCTTCCTGACACTGGGCCTCCTGATCGGCGTATCGAACCTCGTCCAGAAAAAGCTGGCGGGCCGCTGAGGAGGGGACATGGAATACATCATTATTCTCGTATCGGCAATCCTGATCAACAACTTCGTTCTGGCCCAGTTCCTGGGAATCTGTCCCTTCCTGGGCGTTTCCAACCGCCTCTCCAGCGCCATCTCGATGGGCGCCGCAGTCACCTTTGTCATGACACTGACCGCCATCGTCACCTGGCCCCTCTTTTACCTCGTCCTTGCTCCGTACAAGCTCGACTTCCTCCAGATCATCACCTTCATCCTCGTCATTGCGAGCCTGGTCCAGTTCGTGGAGATGTTTATCAAGAAATCCTCCCCTCCCCTCTACGACGCGCTGGGTATCTTCCTTCCCCTGATCACAACAAACTGCGCCATCCTGGGGTTTGCTCTTTTTGCGGTGTTAAAAAATTACTCCTACCTGGAGACGATCGTCTTCGGCGTGGGAGCCGGTCTTGGATTCACGCTGGCTCTCGTCATCATGGCCGGAATCCGGGAAGAACTTCAATTTGCTGATGTTCCACAGTCGCTTCGCGGCGCGGGCATCACCCTTCTTGTTGCCGGCATTCTGGCCCTGGCCTTCATGGGCTTTGCCGGTCTCATTCGCTGAGGTGCCGTCATGATCCTGATTGCCATCCTCACACTGGGTTCGGTTGCCCTGGTATTCGGAACCATTCTGGCCATCGCCGACGTCAAGCTTCAGGTCATCGAAAATCCGAAGATTTCCGAAATCAATGAAATCCTGCCCCAGGCCAACTGTGGAGCCTGCGGACTTCCTGGCTGCAAGGGATACGCGGCGGCCATCGTCCATGACGATGTCCCCATTAACAAGTGCGCTCCTGGCGGACAGGACGTGATTGACGCGATCGCCTCGATCATGGGGCTTGAAGCCGTAGAGGCCGTTCGAAACGTGGCCCGGGTCCACTGCCGTGGTGATGAAGAAGCCTCCAGGCGCCGGGCTCAATACACCGGCATTGAAACATGCAAGGCAGCCGCCCTGGTTGGAGGCGGAGACAAGCACTGTGAATGGGGCTGTCTCGGGTATGGAGACTGCGTCACCGTCTGTACTTTCGACGCCATAGCCATGGGGCCCAACGGTCTTCCCACCGTGGATGAAGATGCATGCACAGGCTGTAAGGCCTGTGTCGACGCCTGCCCGAGGGGAATCCTGGAGCTTCATCCCATCACAGAGGATATTCTCGTATTCTGTCGGTCCCACGACGGGCCCAAACAGTCACGATCGGTCTGCTCCAACGCCTGTATCGCCTGCTGGCAGTGTGTGAGAAAATCGCCCCAGGGAGCCGTGGACATGGATGACAACCTGGCCCGCGTTCTCCATGCGGAAGCCGCGGCTGAAGCCTGTGCCCGCGGGGATTTCAAATGTCCAACGAAGGCGATCGGCCTGATGCGGGCCGTGGATGTTCCGCCTCCTCCGCCCCAGCCTCCCGTACAGGAAGCCGTTCAGCCGTGATCGAGCGCGAGGAAGGAACCGTGATGCGGATTGACGGCCCCCATGCATGGGTGGTCCCGGATACGGTATCAGCCTGTGATGAATGCTCCCTCTGCGCGAGGACTTCTACCAACGAAATCCGAATGGCCAATCCTGTCCGTGCCGCGGCAGGAGACCGAGTACGTTTTGCCCTCGATATCGACGCACTGAACCGGCGTTTTATCTTTATTCTTCTTTTTGCCCTCTGCCTGGTAATCGCGGGAGCCTTTGGCGGCCATGCAGCCGCTCCTTCCCTTGGACTCACCCCCGAGATTGCTACGCTGGCGGGTGCAGCATTTGCAGTGATTGCCGCGGTGTTCCTTACCCGTATGTTTCAGCCCGGACCATCCAAAGCTCTTGAGCCCACGATTGTAGAGATCGTGAAGGAGGAACCATGAAACCGACTCGACGTGATCTGTTCACCTTCCTGGGATTAACCGCCCTGGGCGCCGCCCTCCCCCTGAAGGCCGCAGGACGGGGCACATCGGAAGAATTCCTGATCCATACCGGGCAGCCCCTGGATACGGTGCGGACGATCCTGAAACATCTGAATCGGACCCTTTCCACCACTCCGGTTCTGGTGGGTCTTACCCCCAGGGCGGAGCCGATCTCCCGGGCGCTGATCCGGGAAGGGGTGGCCATGGCTCCCGGAACCGATCCGATCTGGCAACGCTGGGGGCTCAGCATCCTGGTTCAGCTCCAGGTCCGTGAAGTAACTCCTGTGAAACCCGGTTTCACACTACTGCGCAAGGGGACAATCGTTGATCCGAGATCCGGAAGCTTCGCCTCTCTGGCCTCGCAGATTTACCGTGAGGAAAGCGCGGGATATGAGGTCATCGTCTCCCTTGACCCTTCTTACATGCCTTCGGGTACGGGAAAAGAACACGAAGCAAAAATTACCGTCGACGGAGCCACCCGGGCCACCCTGGATCTTCGTAAATCCAGTGAAATCCGGGTAGCCGGTCTCATCGGAACAACCCATCTTCGAGCAGAAGGTGGACAGATCTTCGTGGAGAACGCCCCCTGCCGGCACCATATATGCCGCCATCGAGGCCCCATCGCGATGCCGGGACAGAGAATCATCTGCGCTCCTCAGAGAATGGTGATAGAATTGACCGGATTTTCCGGTATCGATGCGATCGCCGGGTAAGGAGAACGACATGGCACCCAATCTGTCCACGACCTACCTCGGTCTTCCCCTCGCCAACCCCCTAATCGTCGGATCCTGCAGCCTGACCGGAAACCTTGACTGGATCCGGAGATTTTCTGATGGCGGAGCGGGTGCCATCGTCCTGAAATCCCTCTTTGAAGAGCAAATCGACACCGACGTCCAGGTTATCGAGAACCATCTCTGGATGCAGGGCCACGCGGAGTCCCACCAGTACGTCCGGAGTATGGGAATGGAACTGGGGGCCAATAGCTACATTCATCTTCTGGAAGAGGCAAAAAAAATAGCCTCCTGTCCGATTATCGCTTCGATCAACTGCGTTACACCAAAATGGTGGTCGGCTTATGCCCGGAAGCTGGCTGATGCCGGAGCCGACGCACTCGAGCTGAACATCTCCATGCTTCCCACCGACCCCGACCGCACCTCTCAGGATGTGGAAGAACGGATCATGGACATCGTCGAATCGGTTAACAGGGATGTATCGATCCCCCTTGCCGTAAAGGTTGGGCCCTTCTTTACGGCTTTCTCACGGATAGCAAATGAACTCGTTCTGAGGGGAGCCTCCGGACTGGTTCTCTTTAACCGCTTTTACCACATGGATCTCGATCCCGATTCCCTTAAGATCCGGGCCCGTAATCCCTTGAGCTCTCCAGAGGAAAGCCATCTTCCTCTCCGCTGGATCGCTCTGCTCTATGATCATATCGAGGCCGATCTCTGCGCGTCGACAGGGATTCATGACGCCATGGCCGCGATCAAGATGATACTGGCCGGTGCCAGCGCGGTCCAGATGTGCTCCGTTCTCTACCATCGCGAGGAGGGGGTACTGCGAGAAATTCAGGAAGGGATGGAAACCTGGATGAAGGAAAAGGGGTATTCTTCTCTTGAAGATTTTCAGGGTCTGGCCTGTCAGTCCCGAAGCCGTCACCCGGAAGCCTATGAACGGCTGCAGTACATCCGGGCCCTCACGGGGATCGAATAATCAGCCTGCGGATTCGTAGTATTCTTGTCCATCAAATTTTGAAAGGAGGCATATCCCATGGGTGAACGGAACAAGAAAGGATGCGGCTGCTGCGGAGGCGGGATTTTTGGAAGTATTGGGTCTGTCCTGGCCGCCCTGCTGAGCTGGAAGGTAAACCACTCGATCCTCTGGGCCCTGCTCCATGCCTTCTTCAGCTGGTTTTACGTGATCTATCACTTCCTGAAGTACGGCGAAATTCTCCCCTGATCACGTCTTCCTTTCATTCACGGCTTCCGAGGCAGGTCTGCGGCCAAACTGCAGATCGTGGTGCAGGTCGGCCCAATGGCGAAGAACCACAAGGGGGGCCAGAAGAACCCAGCCTGAGGGAGAGAGCCCTGCAGCCTGCCGGATGATAACCACCACACCGGCCATGAGGCTGGCACATCCCAGGATCCAGGTTTCCTGGTTGTTGTAGCCCATGTTGACTTCAATAGAAGCTTTAAAATCGATGACGATGGAGCGGGAGAAGAGATCCTGGATGAGGTAGACGACGGCCAGGATCATCGCCCAGGCTATTTCGTCTCCGAAGACTTTCCATGAAAAATCCAGCTCACGCTGCGGGTTGACGTGTGTGAAAACCAGGGCCAGGAAAGAAATCCCTGCGATGAGCACGAGATAGCCTCCAAGGCCCAGGGGAGTCGTAGATCCCTCCGCCTTTAAGACATTGGACTTCTCCCCATGCCAGGGACGGCGGGAGAGGCGCTCCATCAAAAGAGCCATGGGGCCTCCACGGGATACGACATGGACAGCCATCATCAGGTGAACGAGAATCAACTGGCCGAGAAAAGCCAGGATAAAGGCGTAAATCAGGGTCCGGGGATGGACATCGGAAAGGAGAATCGCGCCGACGGTCAGGACCAGCGTGATCAGATTAACTGTGATCACGAAAAGTCTGGAAGGTTTTTTCTGAGGAGCCACGGTCACCGATCGATCATAGCACGACTGAAAATGGGGTACACTACCTGTAGAAGGGTTATGACTATGGAGAGATATCTCAGGTGAACCTGATTCCGACCATTGTCCTCATTGTTGTCATCGGCCTGATCTGGCTGATTACCGGGAGCGTGCGCCGCGCAAAGCAGCAAAAGAAGCGCCGTATCGAGTTCCTTCGAAATCTGGGATTTTATTCGGTCCCGGAGGACGAACCGATGCTGGTCCAGAAAATTGCGAGTCTGAATCCGAAAAAAACCGGTCCCTTTTCCACAAAAAACCTCCAGGTTCGGAAAGAGTATTCATATTCCCTCTACCTCTATGACCTTCATGACAGCTCGGGCGACGGAACGACCATCAATCATGATCAAGTCTCCCTTGTTGCGGGCGAATGGAGTCTTCCCAGGTTTTCGATCCTTCCAAAGATCGAATCGAAGGGTTTTCTGGCTCAAATGGCGAACCAGGCCATGACCTGGGCCGCGGGTCTTGCTTTCGTCCGTGTCGATTTCCCTGAAGATCCGCCGTTCCAGGACCATTTCATCCTTGCGGGAGACGACGAATCGGCGTTGCGTGCTTTCTTTACCCCTGCACGCCGTCAACAGCTTCTGGAACACCATTCCTGGTGCCTGGAAGGGTATCACGACATTCTGAACCTCTCGAAAATGGATTTTTCCAGAAAAAACAAAGAAGAATGGGAGCAACAAATCCTGTCCACCCTCGACACCGCATCCGCCCTCGCCCGAATCTTTACTGAGTCTGAATAAAAAAGGTACCCGGCACAAATTGTCACCAAACCATTGCTTTCTTCAATAATCTTCTTTTACGATTATTTTCCTGTCATCATCAGCCAGAGGAGAAATCCAAGGCAATAGAGGCATGGCGAAAAGGCCAGGATCGTGGCCAGCAGAGGGCCGGTCACCTTCTCCCCTCTATTTCTGGCCATGGCTGTCACGCCAATGGCTGAGAATCCTACAAACAGACTCAAGGGAACAAGAAAGAGGATCGTTGCGGCTAGTCCCAGAACAACTCCCAGTCCTTTCATATCCGACGACCGTCTGTCCGCATCGATGAGGATGAACCAGACAAAGGCAAACGCTGCCGGAGGTAGAATTGAGAATGAGTAGAAGAGCCATCGGGGAAATTTCCTGACAGGAATCACGATAACCTTACCTTACGAAATTCAAAATTTGATATCCGACCTGCTCCCATTATTTCAGATTATACCTGCCCGGATAAAAACATGTCCATTGAGAGTTGACCAGCCGATTCGCAATCCTGGCTGTGGAACCTAAGATTGGGTTTGTGCGTACTGTTCTTTGATGACATTTTTAAGAGCACGCATTTACCCCATTCGGAGGAGCACCCCATGAAAACCTTGTTTCGAGTCTTTTTCGGCCTGATCGCGCTTGGTGCGATTTCCGGCATTTTCTTTTTCGTTACAAACAATGCCGGAGCAAAGCAGACCCCCTACACCCTTCAGGAAATCCAGAGAGGAACGATCGTGGACAAGGCCCTTGCCGTGGGGCAGATCGTTCCGGACCAGGAGGTCCAGGTGAAATCGCAGATCTCCGGAATCGTGAAGCGGTGCTACGTGGAGGTGGGCGATACGGTTCGTACCGGGGATCCTCTCTTTGAAATCACTCCGGATCCGACTCCCCTTCAGCTAACCGAAGCCGAGAGGAATGTCGAGATTGCCGATGTTTCCTTCAACAAGGCCAGGGCTGACTTCCTGCGCAAGCAGAAGCTCCTGGATAACGGCATCCTTTCCAGGGAGGAATACGATGTTGCGAAGGAGACCTACGATCAGGCCGAGATCCAGCTGAGCCTGGCCAGGGAACGTTTTCAGCTGATCAAGGAAGGCAAGATCAAGAAGGCCAGCGGCGGGGTGGATTCGGTCATCCGGGCTCCGGCTTCGGGTACGGTCCTTCAGCGGCCTGTAAATCCCGGCGACCCGGTCGTTCCCCTGACCTCCTATCAGGCCGGGACCGTCATGATGACGATCGCAGACATGGGTTCCCTTCTCTTTAAGGGTACGGTGGACGAAATCGATGTGGGCAAACTCCGTGAATCCCTTCCAGTACGGATCCGTGTAGGAGCCCTTCCCAATGCAACAATCACGGGACAGCTGGCAAAGATTGCCCCGAAGGCCACCGAGGACGAAGGGACTACGGTCTTTGACGTGGAGGCTTCGATTCAGGACCGCGGGGATGCCTACCTTCGTGCGGGCTATTCCGCTAACGCGGAGATCATCATCCAGGAAAAGGCCGATGTCCTGATCCTGCCGGAACGGCTTCTCCTCTTTGAGGATGACGCGACCTTTGTGGAAGTTCCTTCCGAGGATCCGGAAGCGGAACCGGTCAAGAAAAAGGTGACCCTCGGCTTGAGCGACGGATTGAACGTGGAAGTCGTCGAGGGGCTGAACGAGGGCGACCAGGTAGTACAGCGTCCGCCCCGCGAGATCGAGTAATCCATGGCCCTGAGAAATTACCTGAAGCAGTTTCTTGCCGATGTACGCGGGCAGAAATTGCGGACCTTCCTTACCCTCTTCGGGATCGTCTGGGGAACGACGGCCGTATCCCTTCTCCTGGCCTTCGGTGCCGGCCTGCACCACATGATGCTGGTCAGCCAGAAGGGCCTGGGGGAGAACATCATCATCTGCTGGCCTTCCAAGACCAGCCTTCCCTGGGAGGGACTTCCCCGCGGACGCCAGGTTCGAACAGCACCGGAGGACATGGATCTCCTCCGGGCGGAAGTTACCGACATTTCCCGGCTCAGCGGTGAATTCTCCATGTGGGACCGGAAGTTCAAAGCGGGCCGTAAGGTGATTGTTCCCAACATGGTCGGCGTGAACGACGAATATGCCACGATGCGGAACATGATTCCCCAGGAGGGAGGAAGATTCATCGATCCCCTCGATCTCGGGAGCAAGAAACGGGTCGTCTTCCTGGGAAACGACCTGGCCCAGGATCTCTTCGGCTCGCAGGACGTCGTGGGTCAGTACGTCGCGATTACCGGCATGCCCTTCATGGTCGTGGGAATCCTGCAGGACAAGGAACAGGACTCCAACTATTCCGGTAGAGACGTAGACAAGGCTGTGATCCCGGAGAGCACCTTCGCGGCCATGTACGGGAGGAATTACTACAACAACTTTGTCGTCCAGGCGGAGGAAGGCGCCGATGTGGAAAAGGTGAAGGACGGAATTATCGGCGCTCTGGCCCGCAAGTACCGCTTCGACCCAAAGGACAAGGAAGCGGTGCGGATGTGGGACACGACGGAGAATTTCAAGTTCTTTAACACCTTCTTTATGGCCTTCCGGGTCTTTCTCGGAATCCTTGGAGCCCTCACCCTCATCGTAGGGGGGATCGGGGTTTCCAACATCATGTACGTTGTCGCAGAGGAGAGGACAAAGGAAATTGGCGTCAAGATGGCCCTGGGGGCGAAAAAGCGTTACATCATCGGCCAGATTCTCTTTGAGACCCTGATGCTCGTCTTTATCGGCGGTATCCTGGGCTTCGGAATTTCCTGGGGAATCTGCACCCTTGTGCCCCTCACCGGCGTCCAGGAGTTTGTCGGAACTCCGGATCTCTCGATGACGGCAACGGCAATCACGGCGGTCATTCTCGGACTGGTCGGGCTCGTGGCCGGGTTCTTCCCGGCGAGAACCGCAGCGAGCCTGAACCCCGTGGAAGCGTTGAGGATCTGACCATGCCCCGCCCATCTCTGATCGTTCAACTCTTTTTCCGAACCGCCCGTCTCCAGAAAAAGCGCATGATGCTGACGATCATGGCCATAACCTGGGGTACGATTTCGATCCTTCTTCTTCTTTCCTTCGGAGAAGGCCTGAAACGGAACATGATGAAGGGACGTGCCGGCCTGGGAGAGGACATCGTTATCATCTGGCCGGGTGAAACGGAAAAGCCCTACCAGGGTTTTCCCCCCGGCCGCGATGTCCGGCTCGTGCCCGAGGATGTCGATCTCGTCCTTCGCGAGATCCCTGAAATCTATAACGCCCATGGGGAGATGACGGACTGGAACGCCCAGATTGCCTTCGGCGAAAAGATCATCAACCAGCGGGTCATCGGAACCAACACGGCCTACGGCGAGCTCCGGAACCATGTGGCGGAAGCCGGGGGCCGATTCATCAACATTCTGGACGAAGAGCGGAAGCGCAGGGTCATCTTCCTGGGAGACGAATTGAAACAAGACCTCATGGGTGACGCCGATGCCATTGGGAAGACGGTGACCGTGAATCGCGTCCCCTTTACCGTCATCGGCGTCATGAAGAAAAAGCTCCAGATGGGGATGTACGGCGGACCCGATTCCCGGCATGCCGTGATTCCCCTTTCCACCTTCCAGGCGATCTATGGACGGCACTACCTGAACAATTTCGTCTTCAAACCTGCCTCTCCCGAACTTATGAAGGTCGCCAGGCGTCGCCTGAATGAGGTCCTGGGCGGCAAGCACGGCTACGATCCCGATGACAAGCGGGCCCTGTACGTCTGGGACACCCAGGAAGGCGCCAAGATCATGGGAAACATCATGTTCGGGCTGGAGATCTTTCTGGGGATCATCGGAGGCCTGACGCTCCTGATCGGCGGTATCGGCGTCGCCAACATCATGTTTGCCGTCGTGAAGCGGCGGACCAAGGAGATCGGCCTGGTCATGGCCCTGGGGGCTCGAAAGTCCATCGTGATGGGCCAGCTGGTCCTGGAGGCTCTCCTCCTCACCTTCGTGGGCGGCCTGGCCGGCATCGGGATCGGCACCGCCATCATTCAGCTCCTTGCCCACCTGCAGGCTCAATCCAACAACGAGGCACTCCAGTTCCTCGGTCAGCCCACCATCTCCCTCCCCATCGCCCTGACCACGGTCGGGCTCCTGGGAGGGATCGGCTTTCTCGCCGGCTATATGCCCTCTCGCCGGGCCGTCACAATTCAGCCCGCCGAAGCACTCCGGTACGAATAAAGGGGGACCCATGTTTTTTGACGGAATCTTCAAACGGAAACAGAACGGAAACGGCTCCAACGGAAATCTCATTGAAATGAAGGGGATCCGAAAGGTCTACTCCATGGGCGGAAAGGTGGAAGTGGAAGCCCTGCGCGGCATCGACCTGTCAATTAAACCCAACGAGTTCATTTCCGTTGTCGGTCCCTCGGGTTCGGGCAAGTCGACGCTCATGAACATTCTCGGCTTCCTCGATACGCCTTCGGAGGGCTCTTACCGCCTGAAGGGAGACGAAGTCGCGGATTTCAACGTCGACCGGCTGGCCGACATCCGGAACCGAACCATAGGCTTCGTCTTCCAGAACTTCAACCTTCTCCCCCACCTGACGGCTTACGAGAACATCGAGCTCCCCCTGCTCTTCAAGGGGCTTTCTTCCCGCAAGAGAAAAGAGCGTGTCGAAGAACTCCTGGAACAGGTCGATCTGGCGGACCGGGGCACCCACAAGCCCACGGAGCTCTCCGGCGGCCAGATGCAGAGGGTGGCGATCGCCCGGGCCCTGGCCTGCGAACCGGACATCATCCTGGCCGATGAGCCCACGGGCAACCTCGATTCCATCGCCGGGAAGGATGTCATATCGATCTTCGAACAGCTCTGGACCCGGGGCCATACCGTGGTGCTGATCACCCACGATCTTTCCATTGCCCGGAGAACTCCAAGGATGATCAGGATTCACGACGGAAAGGTCGTGGAGGACGCCCGGACTTCAAGCGAAGCCGCTTCGTAATCAGGCCAGCTTAAAAATGGGTTCGATGGTACCGATCGCCTTTCCGACATCGTTGCGGTTGGCCATGGTGCGGAACGACTGCAGGGCTTGGCTCTCTTCTTCGCTTAACACTCCCAGCTGATCGAGGCAGGCCACGGCCGCTGGCCAGACAGCCCGGAAGGCGCCGTCGGAGATCTTCAGTGCGATTCCAAGGTTCTTTTCCCGCAGGCCGATGCAGTAGATTCCCTCTGCCCCAAGCTTTCCCACGAGATGATGGCCCGCCACCGAAAGAAGGGCCGTACAGAACCCGCCCGTTCCCGCAATCATCTCGGGATAGGTGGTCATGGCACGCACGATCCGTTCCGCCGCCTGCCTGTCCCGCTCTTCCAGGGAGTCCGGGGAGGCAAGCCTGGCATAGGCACGAGCCATGGAGGAAAGAGGGAGGGCGAAGACCGGGACAGAGCACCCGTCGATTCCAATGGCTATCGAAGCTGGAGGTAGGCAGGCCATCCGTGCCAGGGTTTCCAGGATCGTCTTTTGAGCCGGATGCTCAGGTTCCAGGTAGGTTTCCAGGGGCCAGTCCATGCGGGTGCAAAGGGCAAGGATTCCGGCGTGCTTTCCCGAACAGTCATTGAAGAGGGCTGCAGGCTCTACACCCTCCCGTGCCATCTTCATGGCATAGGTCGGGTTCAGGGAGGTGGCGGCACCGCACTGCAGGTCGTCGGGCGTGCAGCCGATGCGCGCCAGAATTGTCAGAACCGTCTCCAAATGGATGGGCTCCCCATAGTGGGAAGCGCACATGACCGCGATTTCCGAGTCGGAAAAACCAAATTGGTCCGCCGCACCACTCTCCAGCACGGCCATCGCCTGGATCGGCTTGGCCGCGGACCTCATATAGGTCACCATGTCCGGAGTGCCGACAGAGGCAAGAAGCTCTCCATTGTCCCTCACGACAGCGACGTGACCGTAGTGGATGCACTCCGTCACCTCTCCCCGTGTCACCCGGACCAGGGGGGCGACAAATGAATTGTCGGGATCACGAAATCGAATTTTTTCTTTCAAAGACAGTTTCCATGGTCTTCGCACGAGGGAGCAAAGGCAAAGGGAAGTCCACCGCAGTCGCCAACAGTGCACATTAGCGAAAATGCGGCGTCCAGGGACGTGACAGAATCGGATGCATTCACATCCGCACGGCACATCTGTTCTGAATCGAGCACTATCAGCCCCACCACTTCCTGAAGGATTATGGCTGCATCCACACCGGTAATAGAAGAACTAAAATTCAGATCCCCCAGATCTGACACGCATGCCGGGTAACAGCCCATGGGATCCAGGATGCTGAAACCTGAGATCGTATGGGGGACAAACAGGTAGGAATGATCCTGTTTAATCTGTGAAATGAAGCCATTGAAGTAGTGCCCCAGTAGTTGAGGGGCCGTCAGGTCCCTTATATTATGGGCCCAAACCGGGCCTGTGTTTGTAGAAAACAGCAAATCCCCCATCCCGAGGACTTCAGCCCCTACCTCGGGAGCCAGATTCAGGTTTGCCTGAACCAGTACGGGGTGAGCAGGATCGGTGATATCAAAGACGTGGATGTATTCCGTTGGAGGCCAGCCAGCCGTAAATCCCACAAAGAGCCTTGCCCCATCAATTCGGGCAAGGTTGGCGTAGTCTCCGGTGACGTAAGAATCGACTTCCTGGATGTTGAGCGGATCCGAAATATCGAGGACTCGGAGTCCCTGGTTTCCCGCGGTGACGTAGGCGATCGATCCCAACATGTCGAATTTCACCCCCCTCTCGCCACCGGGAAGGTAGCAATTGGCCTCGAATGGATTGGTCGGATTACTCACATCGACGACCACAAGCCCTCGGATATAATCTGTCACCAGTACATAGGGACCGTACATACGGCTCTCGACCGGAATATCAAGAATCGGAGCAGAACCTTCCAGGAAGGGAGAGAATGGGTCGGTCACGTTGAGGACATAGAAATTTTTGTCGTAATCCGACACATAGAGATACCCGTTATCCGCTGTAAGAGAGGCCGCCCTGGCATTGTACGGGTAAATGCTCAGGGGGACGGGAGCGGAAGGAGTCGAAATATCGAAAGCATAGATCCCTTCTGTTCTCGCCGCTGTATAGAGATAGGGAAAGGCAGGTTCCACTCTCTCTATGGGTCCCGGGAGAAGTATGGATGTGCTCAGAGTTATGGTGGACGGATCCGACACGGTAAATAGACGAATTCCCCGGGAGGGTTCTATGAGAAAATCCGTATCCCCCGAGGTAGCAATATCCAGCGCATAACAGGTACTGTCCTGACCCATAAACGTTGGATTTCCGGGATCGGAGACATCCACGATGAAAAATCCACGTGACCCGGTAAAGGAGACATGAAGTCGGTTTCCCCACTTTTCGAATCGAGAATAGGATTGGGGAACCAGGTCGAAAGCCCCAAGCTCAATGGGAGCAAGTGGATTGGAAATATCCAGAATTCGAAGACCCTCATTGCGGTCCAGCAGGTAGAGCAGGGTTCCGGTCAGCTCCAGGTCAATGACGAAAGGTGTTTGTGTCCAGGATGCAGCTTCGAAGGGAGATGAGGGATCGGATATGTCAATGATTCGCAAGCCGTTCGCTTCATCTGCGATAAAGGCGTACCCGGGGATAACCTGCACATCTCTGGCAACACCCGCGGTATCCAGAACACCGGCCTGAACAGGCAGATACGGGTCAGAGAGGTCCAGGATACGGAGACCGGAAAGTTCCTCGGCGATGTAGAGAAAGCTACCTTCTCGATCGCAATTATCCATGGAGTTGACCAGATCGAAGGTTCCCAATTCCACCGGTTCGTCGGGCACTGAAATGTCGTGGATAACAAGATAACCGCCTCGACTGGAGTAAAGCAGACCAGATTCGGCTGCCAGGCAATGGATCAGTGCGGTTTCCCTGTGCTCATAGGTTTTCACCGGCTGGGATGGGTCGGAGATGTCATAGACTATTAAATATTTTCCAGCGCCGAAATAGAGATAACTTCCATTTAAAACCAGCCGTTCAGCGGGTCCGTATGCCCACTCCGCAACCAGCTGAGGACAAGTCTGGGAAAAACCGGTGAATGCTGTAAGAATGAATAGCAGATATAGCAGGGAGATACGCCCTGGATTCATTCATTCCCCCCAAATAGGTTTATCTCATTATAGCGCAAATCTTGAGACTTCAAAGGAGAATTCAGGGGGCAGATTCTCTTCCTTTCAACGTTCAATACATCGAACTTATCCCTGTACTACACCTTTAACAGATCTTTTTCGATCCAGGAGATCGTGGATCGTGATGTAGGCGGCGGGAATCAGAAGCAGTGTAATCAGTGTGGAAACCGTCAGTCCACCGATGACGGCCCGGGCCAGGGAGGCCTGAATCTCACCCCCCGCTCCGGTTCCGAAGGCCAGGGGAAGCATGCCCAGAACCGTGGTACAGGTCGTCATGAGGATCGGGCGCAGGCGGCGTCTTCCCGATTGGACGACGGCATCGTAGATGGACATATTGCGTTCCCGGCGGAGCAGGTTGATGTAATCCACCAGGACGATGGCGTTATTGACGACGATCCCGATGAGCATGACGATTCCCATCAGGCTCTGGATGTTCAGCGTTGTTCCCGTGATCAGGAGTGTCGGCACAACGCCGATGATCGCCAGGGGTACGGAGACCATGACGATCAGGGGGTCCAGGAAGCGTTCAAACTGGGCGGCCATGACCATGTAGATCAAGATGAGGGCCATCAGGATCGAGAGGATAAAGTCGGTCTGTGCTTTCTGCTGCTCTTCGTACTCACCGGAGAAGACAAGGGTATAGCCCCTGGGCATCGTGAAGGATCGAAGCTCCTTTCGTAGCCTGGAAACCACATCTCCCAGGGCCGCCCCCTTCGTAAGGTTGGCGGTGATGTAGGTAACCCGCTGTCCGTCCACCCGCTCAATTTCCGTAGGAGCCCTTCGAGCCTCGGTTTTCACTACCGCGGAAATGGGAAGGATCTCTCCCGAACCGGTCCGAACCGTAACATTTTCCAGGTCAAGCGTACTCAGGCGATCCCGGGGCTGGAGCCTGACCGTGATTGGGAATTCTTCGCCGCCCTCCCGGAAGACCCCGGCCTGGGTTCCGCCGATATTGGTCTGAATGACCTGGGCAATCCGGTTCACGGAAAGGCCCAGATCTGCAATCTTTTCGCGGTCCACAATCAGGTTCTGCTCCGGCCGTCCTTCACGCCTGCTGACGCGGGCATCGCTGATCTCGGGAATTGTCTCCATGATCTGAAGGATTCCGTGAGCCAGCTGATCCGCAAGAGTGAGGTCATAGCCGAAAAGCTGGATTTCCACGGCCTGCCCGCTTCCCGAACCGAAGAGCCTCCGAAGGATCCACAAACCCGACTGGGCCTCGACTCGCATCTCCGCGCCGGGGATTTTCCCGGAAACCCTGCTGCGAATCTCATCGGCAAGGGCGAAGCTGTTGATCGTCCGTTCATCAGCTCCTTTCAGAGCCAGTTCCACCTCTGCATCCCCGGGCCGGATGTCGATGCTGATGTGGTCCACCTGGTCCATGGGGGTCGCTTCCCGGACGAGTTCCTGAAGCTCGTTCAGATATCGATGTACAACCGCGATGTTCGTCCCCTGGGCCATTTCCATTTCCACGCTGATCTCGTCGGCATCGGTCTGGGGCGCCAGTTCCATCGGGATCAGAGGCCACAGGAGAACCGTGATCAGAAGGAGAACGGCAGTGGAAATAAAGATGACCTTCTTGTGGCGGAGTGCAAGGATGAGCCAGTGTTCATAGGACTCTTCCAGTTTCCGCAGCCACCGCAGTTTCCGCGATCCTCCTCCCTCCCCATTTCGATCCGATTCCCTGAACCGCAGAAAGCGGCTTCCCAGCATTGGAACCAGGGTCAGGGCCACGGCCAAAGAGCAGAGCAGGGAAAAGACGACGACCAGGGCAAGTTCCTTGAAGAGCATTCCTGACACTGTCTGCATGAAGATGACCGGAAGAAAGATGACGATCGTAGTCAGAGTGGATGCAATGATGGCCCCGGCGACCTGGCGGGTGCCCGTCAGTGCGGCATCAATATCATCCCTTCCCTTTTCACGGAGGCGCACGATGTTTTCCAGAACGACAATTGCATTGTCGACAATCAACCCTATTCCCAGGGCCATGCCTCCAAAGCTCATCTGGTTCATCGTCAGTTTGTTGAAGAAGAGAAGGCCGAAGGTGGCGATAATCGAAATCGGTATGGAAAGGGCGATGATAAAGGTGGTCGAACCGTTCCGCAGGAAAAGATAGAGGATAAAGATCGCAAGAATCCCCCCCCACAGGGCGGAATTTTTCACATTATCGATAGAGTTCCGGATGAACTCACTCTGATCGATGATCATGATCAGTTCAAGGTCATCCCGCTCCAGGTTGATCTTGTCCATTACGGCTCGCGCTTCCCGGGCCACCTTTACCGTGTTGGCCCCGGACTGCTTTCGAATCCCCAGACGAACCATGGGAAGCCCGTCCACCTGGACCAGCCGGTTGATGTCTTCGTACCCGTCCACCACCTCGGCCACATCCCGGATCCGGATGGGACTTCCGTCCACCATGGTAATGATCGTATCGGCAATTTCTTCAATCGACTGGTACTCTCCCAGGGTCCGGATATACATATCACTGACCCCTTCCCGCATGTCTCCGGCCGGGAGGGTGATGTTTTCTCTCTGCAGAGCCTGCTGAACATCGGCGGACGAGAGTTGGCTGGATGCCAGCCGATCCAGCTTCAAACGGATCTGTATTTCCCGGTACACACCGCCCCAGACATCCACCGATCCTGCACCGGGAATCTGCTCAAACTGCTGGGAGATTTCCCGTTCGAGGATCCGGGTCAGCTCGGCCATGCCTCGTGGAGACCGGGCACCCAGAATGACAACGGGAAAGTTATCGGGATCAAATTTCCACACGCGGGGCGATTCAACCTCGGGGGGAAGATCGTCCCGAATGCGGTCCAGGGCCGCCCGGACATCGTTGGCGGCTTCGTCAATGCTGGTTCCCTGGGTAAATTGAAGCGTGACCCGGCTTTGTCCTTCCTCGGATCGGGAGGTAATCTTGTCCAGGTTTGGAACCCCGGACACCGCGTTCTCAATGCGGTCTGTGATGATCTTTTCGATCTCCTCCGGTCCCACGTTTGGATAGAGCGTTCGGATGGACAGCATGGGATATTCGATCTGGGGAAGGAGGTCAACGGGAAGGAAGCGGAATCCCATTATACCCAGGACAATAATGATCAGAAAAACCATTGTCGTCGCTACGGGCCGGCTGACGGAGAGCTGGGTGATTGTCACAGTCGCATCACTTTCGTCTTACTGGCTGATTCCGGTTGGGGACTGTCTGGCGACCAGGGGTTCCATGAGGTCTTCCCGCTGAACTTTCTGCAGGGACTCCACCCAGTTCCAGGTTACCTTTCGAACACGGGCCATCCCCTCTTTTCCCCCAAGCAGATTCTGACCCAGAGTTATGACCCATTGGCCGCTCTCCACACCCCGGATTCCCGCTTCCAGGCGTCCCTTCGCAACCACATTGACTGTTTGAAACTTAAAGTTCACAGGTTCCGAAAGGTCCCTGGACATTAATTCCGATGTATCTGTTTTTTGCACACCATCTGGAACTGAATCGGCCACGTAGACTCCCAGGAGGCCGTCTTCCGGGTTTTCATAGAGCGCGCTTAAGGGCACCAGAGTTGCCTGTTCACTCTCCCCGTAGTAGATATCCACAGTGACGAACATCCCAGACCGTAGCGTCCCCCCCGGGTTACCCAGGTCGATTTCCGCTTCGGTCGTATGGGTGACAGGATTCAGAAAGGGAGAAATCCGTGAAAGCTTTGCTTCAATCACCTGATCCGGTGTATGGTCACTTGCGATCTCAACGCGCTGGCCTACATGGATACTCTGAAGCATGCGGTCGGTCAGGATAACGTTGACTCGCACCTTATCCATCTGGCCCAGTGTGAAGAGCCGGGTACTCCCCGTGACCAGCATTCCAACTTCCGCGTTCCGGTTTCCGACCACACCTCGGATCGGTGAACGGATCAGGGCCTGCGACAGGGCTTCATCGCGTTCCTCTGCCGTTGCCTTTGCCTGTTCCACACGAGCCTGAGCCAATGCCACATCGGCCTCCGCAGAAATCGCATCAAGCTGGGCCGTTTCCAGATCCGTAGAACTGGCCAGACCCTCACGGGCCAGAGAATCCCGGCGTTTCAGCTCGGACCGGGCCTCTTTCAGACGGGCTTCCGCCTGTTTCAACTGCGCCACGGCAATCTGATATCCGGCTTCCGCCTGTTTCAGGCGCTCCAGAAATTCGCGGTCCCGCAACCGGATCAAGGGGTCGCCCTCTTTGACAACATCACCGTTTTTGACGAACACTTCGACAATGACGGCGGACAGTTCCGGATAGACATTGATCTGGTTTTTTGCTTCCACGACTCCGCTTACCCGCTGTTTTAGGGGAAGGTTTCCGAATCGGGCCTGTACCGCTTCCACAGCCGGAACGACGCCTCCTGGACCCGGGGACGATGCGCCGGAATCCCCGGCGCATGCGGAGAGGAACATCAGTCCGCACAGTGTAATAATCTGAGTAAATTGCAATCGAACCTGTCTTGAGAAATTCATGAATTGGATGGTCCTCGTCTTCTAGTATTCATCGGGTTTGTCACCCTGTCCTAATCAGGCAGGGTTTCACTTCTGGCGCTGTTTTCGTCCTATTTTACACCAAGATAAGTAAATATTCGCTAAAGATATTCCGTCAATCTCCGCTGAGAATGCTAATTTTAGTTTTATGATGACAGCCGGACCTGTACGTGTTCATTCATCGAAATAGACTGGACAGAGGACACCGGTGAACGATGGGAAATTCCCTCCCGGACGGAATTCCTCGTGAGACTGAGTCGTAGTGTATAATGATACGACTTTACCTCCGGAGGCGCGCTGTGTCACCCACCACGTGGATTCTCGATCTTTTCTCGGCAATTGATCGAAAGGACATGGACGGTTTTGTCCAATTTCTATCGGAAGATGCAATCTTTCGGTATGGCAGTCAGCCTGCTGCTGTGGGAAGAGCCCAGATCCGTGATGCTCTGAAAGGCTTTTTCTCCATGATTCATTCTCTTTCGCACAGCCTCCATCGAATCTGGGCCAACGGTGAATGGATCACCGTTCAGGGTGAAGTCACCTACACCCTCTCCAGTGGTGCATCGATCACTCTTCCCTTTGTGGATCTCTTTCTCATGACGGGCCCCAAGGTCCGGGAATACCTGATCTACATCGATCCGGCACCCCTGTTTGATGCGATGAAGGCCTAGCCCCTCTTTATTTTCCGAAGCCTCGGATCGGTCCGCAATCCCCAGAATGTAAGCCAAATACCCAGGCATTCCCCCAGGGTCTTCAGGATGACAATCGCGATAAGTCCACCCATCGTATTGGGGCTCTGGTCCGCGATAAAGGGTCCAAGCATAACCAGGAAAAAGAGAAGAAACATCCATCCCCCTCCGCTAAAATAAAGAGGCCGAATCCTCTGACGGGTAAACAGACCGGCCGAGACGAGGTCCTGGATAAGCCTCTGCAGACGGAACAAGGCAATACCCAGGATTGGCCACGCAAGTGTTGTCGTGAGGATTTCCCTGATATTCAGGAAGGTGGCAATGAAATTATCGGGATCCTCCCTGCTGGGGCTGTAGAGGAGAAGGGCGAAGATCCCGAAGAAACCGATGAAGAGGCATTCAAAGAAAAAAAGCTGGCCGGCCGACTTTTCCATCTGCTTTCCGATCCAGAGAGTGGATTTCGGTATAACCCATTTAATGGCATCGATACAAAGAACCACAACCCCTTCCAGAATAAAAAGAAGCAGGAGGGCGAAGGGAGACCAGTGAAGCTGGATGACCCCGACCATAGGAATTGCGTTCGTGGCCAGTACAATGATGGTTTCAAAGACACTCCTCGGAATCGAGGGTGTTCCGAGAACTTTCAGTTCCTCAAGGGGAAGCTCTTCCTCCTTTTCAGGATGATAAACCTCACTTTCCTCCTCTCCGTTTGATCCGGACTCAGTTTTCAAACGTGTTCCTTCGTTCGCAACAGCCTGAAGATCGTGTAGATCAAACCTACGGCGGCAGCCAGAAGCGCAGCAATAAAGAGAATTCTTGAAACAAGCTCCTTATTCCGGCCCTTCTCCGTTCTGGAAAGGGTTCCCACCATCACGGCAGGAAGCACATCCGGGAATCGTTCTGAATCCAGATAACGTTCCACGGGGTGTGCGGTGTCTCCTCTCCCCTTTTGTGAAGTGAGATTCCAGGATGCATTCGGATTCGAGAGAGGAAAAACAATACGATGGCGGGCCCGCCAGATCATCAATTCGATCGAATCCGGGGATGGAAAGTCTCCCATTGGCGATAGCGTTACACGGAGCGGGCAATCCGGTAAATCGGGCAGAGGCGCCCTGAAAACGCAGCTGTCAGACCATGGGTCACAGAATAGCCTCATGGCGGTCACATCACGCCATTGAACTTTTTCCTCCTGACCGGTTCCCGAATTTTTTCGCATTTCCATTTCCCTCTGCAGCCGAAGGGTATGGTTCAAGGGTCCCTCGGTCCGAAGAACCCAGAAAGTGAGAGGCAGAAAGACATCTTTCATATCGAAATTACTACCTCGAACGGGATCTTTTTCATCTATAAGGGAGGTAAGGAAAAGTGTCTTTCTCAAAACCAGGAGCGGTACTGGATCGGTCAGGATCAGGCTCGGCACAATCTTACCATCCGCCTCAATGTACAAACCTGTAATCCGGCGCTTTGCTTCTCTGTATATCCCTTCTGTTAGTTCCATTTCCACCCACTGCCCTTTGCTGACCGATTGTGGAACCTGTAACTTCCAGATACCATCAGCCTCTCCTGACTCCTTTTCATTTCCTGCCACGAGTCTGGTCAGTTCTTCCGAAAGAGCGAGGGGCTTCTCCACAGGGGGAGAAAGATCATAAACCGGCCGGTTCGAATCCGGAGGAATCTGGAGGGTTCGATCAGGACTCTTTTCCACACCCCCATAGGAAACAGAAAGTGCGCCCGGGTGTTCTGCATAGACGGCCAAAACCTTCGGATACCTCTTCACTGTGACCTCTTTCATCTCTCCGATCTTCTGATCCCAGCTCACCAGCATGGGAGAATGCAGGGTGCCGCCGGGAACCGGAACAGTCGTGACCCCGGGTCGAAGGACACAGGCATATCCCCGATTCAAGCTTCCATTCACCAGGTTCCAGAAAGTGACTGTAAAGGGTGGATGATTCTTTTCCAGCGGAAGCTCCAGGGTTCTTGCCTCCAGAGGCCATGGCGGAAGGTCCGGGCGCCCTGCTGAAATGGACGGTTCTCCCATGGCTTCCACCATCTCCGAGTCGACGGGGAGAAGAGGCACCACCTCGGCATCCCACGGGTCAGCCTCTCTGTGAGCCAGGACCTGAATCTGCCGGATCGCGGGGAGATTCCGATCCTCCCCATGGAGAATCAGTCGAAGATACCGGGCATCGGTCGGAGGGTAATCCAGGGCGGATTGAGTCAGTGAATCCCTGAGGTTCAGGGTGAAGAGCTTCCCTCTGGCCAGTTCCTTCCAGTTTCGCCGATCGGGGGAAGCCTCCAGTATGGCCCAGGGCACATAGGAGGGTCGATCGAATTGGACAATCAGCCGATGGTGGTTGACGGTGGCGCCCTGGAGCGTGAGGGAAAGGATGGCCCGGTCATTCTGGATCTCCAGATCGTGAAGAACGGGCAGGAGAGATGGGGTAACCGGAGGACGATCCTCCGGGAAGACAATCTTTCTTGAAAGATGAGTACCTGCTGAGTCCACAATGTCAAGAGTCGAACCCGCGTACCGCCACATATGTCCATCGACAGGAATTGAAATCCATCCAGGTCCGGGAATGCCAAGGGTCCGGGTAAATCTCTGACCGGTTCCGTTCCCCGCAATCAGGAAGGATGAGAGGATGAGGAGAATCAATCTTGCTTTATTCTTCATCTTCGAACTCCACCTCCCGGCGAAAGACAAAGCGCTGGTAGATGATGGAAATCAGGAAAAGGCTGATCCCCAGGCACAGGAAGGAAAAAAATCTGTGAATCAATGACAGTGCCGGCATATCGACAATAAAAACTTTAATCACCGCCAATAACATCACGGCAAGGGAAACGTAACGGAGGATTTTCGATTTCCTCACAATGCCGGCCGCAAGGGTCCCTACAGCGATCAGGATCCACGCCGCAGAATAGGTATACATTTCCATATCCTCGATCGATCCTCTATTGAGCTGATACGGGTGAAAGAGGTGACGTACCTCCAGGGTGACAAGAAGAAACATGAGTCCGTAGGCAAAGGTACGGTAGAAATTCTGCAGGACGGGTTCGGCATTAAACACCCTCCAGACCGCAATCATACAGAGGAGGATGGGAAGTCCGTAGAAATAAAGAAGTCCATTCAGGAAAGGAGTGTCTCCCAATGTAGCGGGATTCCAGAGTGGATTAAACACGAGGACTGTCCCGAAGAGCATGAAGGCAAGGGTCCCGAGGCCCCAGATCTTCATGGCCAGTGCATCTTGCAAAGAATACCAGCGTACATTAATGAACCGGAAGAGATAGGTCAGAAGAAAACCCAGGACAACATACGTCGTCAATTCATAGAGGTCGGTGACGGGTCCGGTCAGCTTTCCATCCTGGAAGACGTGACGGATCTCGAGAACACAGAGAACCGTGAGCAGGATTCGAGCTCCCCAGAAATAGGCATGCGAAATTAGTCTTTGTTCCATCTTTCTCAGCTTAATTCCCGCGATGAAGAAGGCGGCCAGGCTTATTCCAAAGCCATAAAGGAGCCAGTTCAACACGGGTATATCCCCGAGAGGATAGGAAACAATCGCCGGATTGAGAACAAGACGGACCATGACGGCAATCCCCAGGATATGGGCCATCATACGTAGCAGGGGTACGCGAAGCCGGGAATCGAGATAGATGAGAATCGGTATTTCTATGGCCCACGCCACGGTAATCCAGGCTCGCTCAAGTTCCATGGGTACGGCAGCACTGACAAGAAAGGTTGCTCCTCCCAGCAATGCAGCCAGACGCCGGGCAGACAGGCTTAATTCTCCCTTGCGAAGGACGGGCAGGGCCAGAATAATCAGGAAAACTCCCCATCCCAGTGAGAGGGCTCCGGACGGCATGGGCAAGGGTACGGTTTTGCCGAGCCAGTAGATCAATCCGACAGCCCCCAGGGATGCCACCGCTGCGGCCGCGAGGTTGTCGACGGGGATCTCGGACCACCAGTGACGCAGGTAGCACCCCAGGGTCCAGAGAAGACCGGCTGTGATCAGAATGGGAAATACATAGGGAGATTTTGGGGACTCACCTACGAAGATGGCAAGGCGTAAGATCGTGATGACCAGTCCTGCAAAGAGCACGATATGAAAGGGCTTTCTCATCGACAGATAGATCACGGCAAGAGAGAGAAGTCCCATCATGACCCAGCCTTCAAGCCGTTGCGGCTTGACACCAAAAGAGAGAATGATAAAGAAGAGGGCAAGGGTCGTCGCCTGGACTTCGACGATACTTTCCTTTCCCTTGAATTTCAACTGCGGAACAAAGAGGGATCCTCCAGTGAAGAGGAGAAGAACCCCCAGGGCAAGAGGATGAAGGTCCATAAACTGGTTCACGAAAATGAAACCCCAGATCACCATGGCCAAGGTGGATAGACCCGTAACCCATCCCCATCCCCGGCGTGCTGCGGCAAAGGATGTTGCCAGGTGCAGCAGGACCAGGTATCCGAGGAGGGACCAGACGTGAGGCTCGGTTGTTCGGAGAAGAATCGGGAGAGAAAAACCTCCCAGAAGGCCGACAACGGCGACCATGACACCGGCCCGGAGAGAGAGCAGAACCCCTGCCATGGAGATCAGAAAGAGCAGGACAAAGGCTATGGTGGATGAGATGAACCCATACAGGGTCGAGGCTCCTATGGTCGCCGCAAAGAGCATGGCAATCCCGCCCGCACTTGAGCCCTGGGCTGCGTAATAGGAATTGTCCCTCAACTTCTCTCCCCACCCTATGAGGAAGATTCCTCCGAGGTAAGCAAAAGTCACCCTGAGCAGGGGACCAAACCATCCCTGTTCGAATCCGATTTTCACGAGAAAGACTGCGGCCAGCAGAAGCGCGATGGCACCAAGCCAGGTAGTCCATTGCGTCGCCAGTTTTTGTTCGAAGGTCTTGCTCTCCTCTCTCAGAATAGGATGGTACGGGATCCCATCTCCCGGTGGTGTTGGACGTGTGGGCGGTCGAACCGGCGGCATCTCCTTCACAGGTAGGGGAGGTTTTTTTGTTTCGGATAATGGTTTCTCAGGGGGCATGGGTGGAAGATCGGGGGGCCGGACAACAGGCTGAGATTCCGGGGATGGCTCAGCCGGAATTTCCGTCATGGGTTTTTCGAATGTAAACGTAGGGGTTTCGGGAGGAGGTGTAACCAGAGTTTTCGCCTTTTCGGCTCTGGCAGCGGCATCGGCACGCAGGAGCCTTCCCAGGCTGAGCTCCAGGGAGTCCACCCTTGCCTGGAGCCTCTGGCGATGGCCGCGTTCGATCAAGAAAAAGATAAGGGCCGGTAGAACGAGGAGCAGCAGGATGAAGCCGAGAACAGCCATAATGGCGATAGCTTCCATGGAATCCCCCAATCGTCGGAATGACTTATCTTACCACGGCGAATTGACGATCAGCCGTCATGGTATACTTTTGGGCATATGGCAGAATCCGGGATTTTGAGCAACATCGATCGGCAGATGTTTCTTTCCATGATTGAATCCGCTATCTCTCCCTATATTGGAGCCAACATGGCCAGGGCCTCCCTGAAGATGCACTGTGATCGGCTGAATCTTTTTAACCCTGTTTTCACGGCAGAAGAGTGTGAAATATTGCTGGAGAAACTCGCCAAGGGCCTCCATGTCTTCATCGGCGAGCATTCCACCCTGGCCATCATTCAAGAAATCCATCAGAAGATGGAGGAAAAGGGAATCCATGTCGCCTGAACGACTCGGTATCAACGCCCTCTTCATGGCCGCTCTTCTTGCTATCCTGGCCGCCTTCCTCCCGCAGGCCATCTGGCCGGACTCACCCATCTATACAGAGGTTCTCACACCGACGGCTCTTCTCTTTTTAAGTTCTCCCGTGAAACTGTTCTTTCTCTTTCTCGCAGCTTCCTTTGCCTTTCTGACCTATCGCGGATTTGCTCCCAACAATCCTGTGCGCCCCGCCTGGCTCTCCCTTTCCTCGGGCTTTTTTCTTTTCTTCCTTGGGCAGGCCATTCTGGGGTGGTACCAGCTGATCCGGTTCATCCCTTCTCCCTTCCCCTCCCCCGCCGACTTTTTCTTCTTCTCGGGTACCGTGTTGCTGATCCTTTCCATGTGGCTCTTTGTGGCGGCGTACGGGAAATCCGGTCTTTCGGTCGGATCCCGTGCCAGCTTTCTTCTTTCAGGAATCATCTATGCAGGGTTGGCCTCATTTCTGATTTACAAGGTCATCGCTCCCCTTCTCAGTGTTCCCCAGACCCGGATGGAACTCCTGCTCAACCTGGGATATCCCATCCTGGATCTCGTTCTGATCTTTCCCGTCTTTCTTCTTTTTCGGTCAGCTCTGACCATGCGGGGGGGCGTATTATGGAAAGTGTGGTCCTTTATCCTCGCAGGGATACTTGCCTTCACCGCAGGGGATATTCTTTACTCCCACTTTTCTGTCTTTGAGTACAAAAACCTCGATCCTCTCCTGGACGTGCTGTATGCTTCTTCGTACATCCTGATTGCCCGGGGCACGCTGGTCCAGGCTGACCTTGTAAGAAGAACCTGACCCAAACTATCCTGAAGATGAGGAAGGTCTGGGATTATGGCCGAAACCACTTTTCATTCTCCCGACATTATAAAAAATATTTCCGATCGTTATTTCTGAGTTTGACCCGAATCAACCACGGTATTGCATTTAACCAGCAAACAGGAGATTATCTTATTGAAGTGGAGGAATAATGAAAACTCTATATCTTGTTTTTATCATGTGGTTAGCTTCTTTAGGACTAAATGCAGATCAAACAATTCCTGTTGCTGCAAATACTCCTGGTGCGCAAGGAAGCACATGGAAAACAGATGTGCAAGCAAAAAACCTTGGTGCTGAAGATAATTTAATTACATTTGATTATAATGGAAACACATTAACAAAACTAATTCCTGCAAATGGCGTTGTTTTTACAGAAGTTCTAGATGAAATGGGGCAAGAAAATGTTTTTGGTCCTGTTAAAGTTATTGGAGATAATGTTTATGTTTTGTCAAAAATTTATAACTTGATTGATGGAATACAATTAGCACAATCCTCAAGAGCATATGATGAAAATGAATTTTTGAAATTAGGTGAAGAGGCATTTATCATTGCAGCAAAGCACGCAACAGACTATAGAACAAATATTGGCGGCACTGCAGGAAGCCAAGGAGCAACTATTACAATAGAACAATATAATTCTCTTGGAAATTTGAAAAATACCACAGTAAAAACATTGGGAGCCATGCAGAATTTTCAGGATTCTGTAGTAAATTTATTCGGCTCTGTTGAAGCAAATGATTATTTCAAGTTTAAGATGGACCAAGGCTCTGGGTTTTTGTATGGAAGTGTTGTACAAAACCAAAAAGGCGATGTTCCTGGCGGAGACGGCAACATGATTGCTTTCCAAAAATACAAAAAAATAATTGAACCTCCTATTGGATTTAAAACAATAAACAGGCCTTTTTTTTATGAAGATGTTGCTGAATATGTAAGAAGCAAAAAAAACGAGATTGCAGATATATTAGCAAATCATATTCATTATGGTTTTTCTCCAGGAGCATCATATCCTTATGATTATCCTGATCACATATATACTAAAGCAGATTGGGCTAATTTTATAGAGTTATGCACAAATAATGATGTTTCTGATAAAAAACAAATAGAACAAATATTTGTTATGTATGACTTTGATGATAGATTGAACAGAGAAAATTTTATTGCGTGGGCAGATTATGGAGAAGACACAGATGTAAATAACTATGAAGCAAGAGCAGGTTATGACATGATTGTTGAGCTTGAACAAGAAGATCTTGACGCATTTCTTGACATCATGGAGCAAGGAGGATTTAGCTTAAGAAATCAAGAAACTTGTGAAAAGTTGTTTCCTATAGTTGCAAAAACTCCAGGAGCACAAGGAAGCTATTGGAGAACAGATGTGCAAATATTAAATCCAACAGATGAAGAGATTCAATTGACATTCAATTATAATGGACTAACTAAAACTCAATCACTAGGAGCTAAAAAAGTTTTCAGCGTTGAGAACATTGTTGATTTTATGGGCGCTCAAGAAGGGGCGGGAACTTTGAATGTTTCTGCAAATGGAGAATTTTTAGGGCAAGCCCGCACTCTTAATGATGTTGAAGGAATGGAATATTCACAATCAATGAGAGCTTTTGGTGTTGAAGAAAGATTAAGTGCTGGCGAGAAAGCTTATTTGATTTCTGTCAAGGATTCTGATTTATTTAGATTCAACCTTGGAAGACAAAGCATTAATGGAGCATCAATGACTTTCAGATTGCTTGATGCAGCAGGACAAGTTGTCAGCGAAAAAACAGAAACACTTGAAGCAAATGGATTAAGGCAAGACAATATTGCACAATATTTTGGAATTGCCATTCCTAATAATGCTTCAATTGAAGCAATAGTGAATTCAGGAGATGTGTTTGTTTATGGAAGTCAAGTAGAGAATCCAAAAATTGTTGAAGGTGTAGAGAAAGGCGGAGATGGTAATTTCATTGAAGCTTACAAACAAGCTTCTGTACTAAGGCAAGATGATGAAGTGCTTTATGATTTGCTTTTTACACATGAACAAGCAGCACCAATCCTAAATGCACATGCAGAAGAATTTGCAGAAATTGTGTATAGGAATGGATATTATACTTATCCTGACGGAGTTTCAAAGAAAGGAACCAAAGAGCAGTGGCAATCTTACATAGAAGCAGCCTCAGATTATAACAACAATCCTAATGAACCAAGAACTGTTGAACTAAATTATTTAGCATTGGATTTTACAAGAAATATAATTTATTTTATTGATGCTGCAGGAGGCTTGGAATTTGGTTGGGACTCGCCAATTACAGGATTAACAGATCAAGAATTCCTGGACTTCAGAAACTTGTTTTTGAGTTATTATCAAAATAAGTAATTTTTTTTCTTTTGAGCATATGAAGTGGATTACTGTCTATTTATCTACAGGATATTCTTCACTTCCTTCAGCCGGAAATAGTGATGATAGAGCTTTTTGTGCTCCCGGATTGAATCAAAGAGAAGGTGATGAAATCGGTCCAGATCGGACTTTGCGATCAGGCAGTTGACATTAAAGAGAAAGGCAGCATTCCCATCGTTGGATTTTACATTATCCGCCATGATCGCTGTGAAGATTTTCCGTCTCGCGTCGGCGGAAACAATCAGGAGCTCCTTAACAAGGGAGGACGGCGGACCATCAATTTCAGGGATCACAATAAACAGCAGGTCCGGGGTCTCTTTTCGGATAAACTCGGCTGCCTTTTCCGTATCCTCGAAGAGTTCTTCCACGTGAAAACCAAGCTCTTCCAGACCCGCGGTAATCAGGGGCGCAATCTTTCCATCCTTGAAGAGAATGCACGCAACAGGCCCCTCTCCCCGTGTTGAGGTGCCGAGGATATTCATTTCTGAGAGCTTCTCTTTATCCATCGGTTTCAGCGTGACGTTACTGATCGTCATCCTGTGCCCTTTGGGTCGATTATCATAGGTTATCTTGGCTTTGCAGGAGGGACAGGAAAAGGACACAACCTGCTGGGGAAGCCGGGTCTCATCAAACTTCACATCCTGTTCGCAGGTTTTGCAAATTACGGTTGCCATCTTATGCCTCCAGGGTCAGGCGGACTTCCATGTTCGCCGGGTTGGTCGCAAAGGCCAGAGCCGATTCCTTTGTAATCACACCTTCATGGTATAAACGTTCAAGTTCCTCGTCGAACACCTGCATACCGTCTGTCTTTCCGTCACGCATTGCATCGATGAGGCTTCGGCCCTCCGATTCCCCTTTTACGATGTATTCACGGGTACGCTGATTGGCCTTCAGTATCTCCAGAACCGCAATTCGCCCCTTGTCTTTTCGCGGAACCAGGCGCTGGGAAATGACATATCGAAAACTCTGAGAAAATCGAGTACGAATCTGCTGTTCCTGCGATTTCGGAAAGATTCCGATGATTCGATCGATCGTCTTGGCAGCATCGATCGTATGGAGTGTTGAAAGGACCAGATGTCCCGTTTCCGACGCTTCCAGGGCAGCTTCAACGGTTTCCAGATCCCGCATTTCTCCAATGAGAATCACCTTGGGAGCCTGTCGGAGAGCAGCCCGCAGGGCCAGAGCAAAGGAGGGGACATCGGTTCCAAGCTCTCTCTGGTTGATCGTGGAACTGGCATGTTTGTGCATGTATTCGACGGGGTCTTCCACCGTAACGATGTGGTAGGCCTTTTCATGATTGATTTTGTTGATCACTGCGGCCAGCGTCGTGGATTTCCCGCTTCCCGTCGGACCGGTTACGAGGACGATTCCATTACGGTATTCGGCGATTTTATGCATTTCCTCCGGCAGCCCCAGATCTTCGATACTGGGAACACCCTCGGGGATCACGCGAAGAACCGTAGCGTAAGAGCCCCGCTGGGAAAAGACGTTGACCCGGAATCGCGTCTTTCCCGGAATCGAGTAGGAAAAATCGGCCGACCCCTGGGTAAAGAGCTTTTCGAGCAGCTCCGGGTTTCCCTTCATCAGATGCATGGCCACAATCTCCGTCTGAAAGGGAGTCAGGGATTCCAGACCCTTGAATTTCACCGGGTGAAGGACACCATCCACTTCGACCTGAGGAGGCCGCGCGATGGAAAAGTTCAAGTCCGATACCCGCTCGGACACTTTCAGCATCGCTTCCAGAATGGCATCAAGTTGAAAATTTTTCATGTCTGCCTCCGCATTACCGAATCAAGAATCTGAAGTAGGGCCTTCTGCTGATTCGGATCATCCTTGTTAATCACCGCAAGGCACCTGCCGTGGGGAAAGATATCGTGCAGATGGTCAGCTTCCCTCGCGGACATGATGATAGCACGACTGCGCCGTACACCTTTTCCCGCAGCATATTCCAAGAGCTTCACCCCGTCAATGCCCGGCATTTCCAAATCCATCAGTACTAGGTGAATCTCCGGCGTAAAAAAGGGCAGTGCTTCCATTGGACTTTGAAAGGTCAGGATTTCGAGATCCTGATAACGTTCCTCAAGAAACGCTGACCACCGGGTTAAAACGGCGCGATTGTCATCAATGATCAGGATCTTACGCAAGTGCTCCGTCTCGGTATACAACGCGGCCGTTTACCAGTGTCGCGATTACCGCACAGCTGACCTTCCAGCCCTTGAATGGAGTATTCCTTCCCCTGGAGAGAAAGTGGTCCGGATTGATGGCCCGGACATCCTTCGTCGAGAAGATCGTCACATCCGCAGGGCTTCCCTTTGCGAGCGTACCTCCCGGCAGACCAAAGATCTTTGCGGGCCGGGTCGAAAGAAGATCAACCGCTCGGGCCAGGGTCAACGTCCCGGGCTTCACAAACTTTTCTATGATAAGGGGGAGCGTGGTCTCCAATCCGACAATCCCGAACGCAGCATCGGCAAAAGGACAATCCTTTTCATCCACGTGATGAGGCGCATGGTCGGAAGCGATACAGTCGATCAATCCGCTCTTCAGGGCCTCAACAAGAGCCGTCTGATCCTCCCGGGCCCTGAGTGGAGGTTTCATCTTCGCCTGAGTATTGTAATTTCCGACATCCTCGTCGGTGAGAAGAAGATGATGAGGCGTAACCTCGGTTGTCACCTTAACCTTTTTTGATTTTGCCCACTCGATAGCCCAGAGAGATTCCTTTGTGGATACGTGGGCGACGTGGAGATGTCCTCCCGTGAGGCGGGCCAGGGATATATCCCGAAACACCATGGCACTTTCTGCAGTCCCGGGATGTCCTGCGAGACCCAGCCGCGCGGAAACGACACCTTCGTTCATCTGTCCACCCGCCGCAATTTCAAGGTCTTCCGCATGTTGTACGACCGGCATCTGCAAAGCCCGGGAATATTCCAGAGACCTTCGCATAACCTGACCGTTAAAGATCGGACGGCCATCGTCGGAAAAGGCAACCGCTCCCGCATCCTTGAGAAGTCCCATTTCCGTGAGCTCCTCCCCTTTCAATTCTTTTGTCGCTGCAGCCACGGGGTAGACTTTTGCAAGTTGAGCATCTCTTGCAAGGTCCAGAATGTGGCGGGTCACCGACGGAGAATCATTGGGAGGATCCGTATTGGGCATGCACGCGACGGCAGTAAAACCGCCGGCAACAGCAGAACGGCATCCGGTCAGGACGGTCTCCTTGTACTCATAACCCGGCTCCCGGAGATGGACATGAATATCGATCAGGCCGGGGGCGACAACGAGCCCGTTGGCATCCAGCTCTTCATCGACTTCTCCGGTATAGCGTTCGGATAGTTCGGCGATCTTACCTTCGACAATCAGAAGATCCAGGGTTTCATCCAGAGACTGTGAAGGATCGATAACCCTTCCGTTCTTAATGAGCAGTTTCATCTTTTCCTCTCCCTACGGTCACAAGATAGAGAACAGCCATTCGAACAGCCACACCGTTGGTCACCTGCTCCAGAATGACCGATTCAGGACCGTCCGCCACATCGGACGCAATTTCAACCCCCCGGTTCATGGGGCCTGGATGCATGATGAGAACATCTTTTGCCGCGCGTGTCAGGCGTTCCCTGGTAAGTCCATATCGAGTAAAGTACTCCCTGAGGGAGGGAACGGTCAGTTTTCCCTGACGTTCACGCTGAATCCGAAGCATCATGATTACATCTTTTCCCTCGACGGCTTCTTCCATGGAATGCGTGACTTTGACATTCCACGAATCGACCCGATTGGGCAACAGAGTCGGCGAACCGCAGAGAGTGACCTCCGCGCCCATTTTTGGAAGGAGAAGCACATTGGAGCGGGCAACCCGGCTATATTCGATATCACCAATAATGGCCACCTTGAGCCCTTTAAGCCCGCCTTTCTTCTGCCTCATCGTATACCCGTCGAGAAGAGCCTGCGTCGGATGTTCATGCCTTCCATCGCCCGCATTAATTACAGAACAGCCCAGTCTGTCGGCCAGGTAATGGGGCGTTCCGGATCTGGAATCTCGAACAATCAGGACATCCGGCGCCATGGCCTCCAGGTTCCGGGCCGTGTCCAGGAGTGTTTCTCCCTTGCTGATGCTTGATCCGCCTGTGGCAAAATTGATAGAATCCGCTCCCAGCCGTTTGGCGGCCAGTTCGAAAGACATCCGTGTCCGGGTTGAGGCTTCAAAAAAACAGTTCATGACGGTCCATCCCCGGAGGGTGGGAACCCGTTTCACAGGTCGCCGGGCGATTTCCAGAAAATTATCCGCAACCTTGAATATCGCATCAATATCGGAACTGCTTAACTGGTCGATACCCAGAAGGTGTTTATGGTCCATGATCGTTACTCCCTCTCCATGATAAGGACACCGTCTTCTCCGTCGACTTCTCGAACTCTCACTTCCACGACTTCCTTAAAGGCTGTTGGGATGTTTCGACCCACAAAGTCTGCCTGGATCGGGAGTTCCCGGTGCCCCCGGTCCACCAGCACCGCCAGGCGAATAAAGGCAGGACGTCCGTAGTCCAGGAGGTTATCGATGGCGGCCCGAATCGTACGTCCGGTGAAAAGGACATCGTCAATCAGAATGACCTTCTTCCCGTCCAGGCTTCCGTTAATTTCCGTCCGGTGAACCACGGGACTGGGAGCAATAATCGTAAGGTCATCCCGGTAGAAGGTGATGTCCAGAATTCCAAGATCGGCCCCCGGTATCAACGATTGCAGCCGCTTGGCCAGGGGTACACCCCGGGTTTGTATACCCACCAGTACCAGATTTTCCTGATCCGGCATTCGTTCAACCATTTCAGTTGCCATTCGCTTGAGGGTCCGATTCATCTCCTCCGCATCCATAATGGTCCGCTTGGGGATTAGTGTCAAAGCTGGCCTCCAATATCGAGACTTAAGACTGCTTCTCCCTGAGGCGAGGCACACAGGACTTCATGAAACATATCCCCGTAGAGAGGCAGTATCGGCTCATTCTGGGCAAGGATAATGGGAGGTTCCAACTCCCAGACCTCTCCCATCTGCTGGGCGTAGGTCAGGAAGTTACCTACCGCTATATTCAGAATCTCCTCCAGCACGGCACAGAGCATGTCCGGGTCACTTTTTCTCTTCCCATTGCCCACATATCCCCGGATCAGGTAAGGCCCCAGACCGGCATCGGATGTAAGGATGACGCGGAAAGTCTGGTCCCTCTGGATACACCGCACCGCGGCCGTCGGCAGAGGATAGACCAGGCTTTCCTTCATTCCGCCGTCCACCAGTTTTACGGGACCTCCCAGGATTCGGCCAATGAGGATGGAAAATATTTGAAAGAGCCTGTGAAAGAGCGGGTTATAGGGGAGCTCTTCGGGAAGCCCCATGGACTGAAGCTCTTTCATCTCCCTGTGAAATTCATCCAGATAGCGATAGAGCTCTTCCCGTGACATTACACCCGAAGAAACAAGGATTTCCCCCAGAAAAATATGGTCGTTTTTTTGTTTGGTCAGAATTTCTTCCACCTGTTTACGGGAAAGCAGACCCTGCTCGACCGCAAGCTCCCCCACCCTCTGACCGGTTCTCTTTTGAGCCCGCAACAGTTCGTTGAGTTCAGCCACTTCCAGATATCCCAACCGCAGAGCATAGGCCCCAAAAAATTGTTTTTTATTGGATTGAATCTTGAGGGCATCCTTGAGATCAGCGGCTCGTATCAGCCCTTTCTCTAAGAGGAATTGCCCGAAAAACCTGACTCTCATGAACCAATCAAACGCCGGATATTCTCCATGAGGGCATCCTCGTCAAAGGGTTTGGCCAGTATGCCCGAGGCTCCGGCCTCGAGAAAAGATTCGACGGTTTTCACTGAACCACCCAGGGCCGAGATGATCAGGACTTTCGCTTCAGGCGCCAGCGTCCGAATCGTCCGGAGAACCTCGAGTCCCCCCAGACCGGGCATCAGCACGTCGAGGCAAACGAGGTCAGGCATCTCCAGCTTGAAGAGCTTGATGCCTTCCTCTCCCGACTGGGCAGGACCGATGAGATCGTATTCTGGATGGTCCCCGAGAATACCCTCGAAGAGCATGAGAGTTGCCTTTGAATCATCGATTACAAGGACTTTTTTCTTCATTGCGTCCATTGTACACCATCCTGTATTGACAGGGGAAGGGGTTCCCCCTACAATGCTCATGGTGTCCAAAAAGATCGGTAGATACGAGATCGTCGAAGAGCTTGGCCGCGGAGCCATGGGAGTTGTTTATCTTGGCAGAGACCCCGTCATCGACAGAAAGCTCGCCATTAAAACGATCCGGATCATGGGGCTGCTGCAGGACGACACTTCCGGTGAATATCTGGCTCGCTTTTACCAGGAAGCCCGGGCTGCAGGGAAGTTATCGCATCCAGGTATCGTAACGATCTTTGACGTTGGCCAGGATCCGGAGACCGGCATGCATTTCATCGTCATGGAATACGTTCCCGGACCCAATCTTAAATCCATTCTTACCGATCCTTCCAGGACCATTTCCTTTGATCTTGTCGCACGTATTGGCGCCAACGTGGCTGATGCATTAGCTTACGCGCACAGACACCAGGTAATCCACAGGGATATTAAGCCGGCCAACATCATCCTCTCCTCCCACGATGTAATTAAGATCACCGATTTTGGTATCGCAAAACTGCCCCAATCCGAGTTGACATCGGATGGGCAATTTGTGGGAACGCCGAGCTACATGAGCCCGGAGCAGATCCGTGGTCTGAAGGTGGACAATCGCAGTGATATTTTCAGCCTGGGGATCGTCCTTTATGAAATGGTCGCTCGTGCCAAACCTTTTCCTGGAGACGACCTGGCCACGGTGAGTCACAAAATCGCCTACGAGCCTCACCAGCCTCTCAAGGAAGTCTCCCCGGATATCCCTCCAGAACTCTCATACGGGATTGATCGAGCCCTTTCAAAGGAACCGGAGCGAAGATTCCAGGATGCCATGGAAATGGCCGAGCTCTTTCGAAGCTACCTTCTCAAGACGAAAGCCGGACAGATTGAAAAAACCCAGGTCCTGCAGACGGAAGCGACTGTGGTACGCAAGTCAGCACCGACACCTCCCGGACCCACCGCACCAACGGCCCCTCCATCCATGAAGCAGGAACAAGCAAAGAGACCCCCTGCCGGCCCGGTTTCCTCGCCTGCCCGTCAACCCGGAAGAAAAACCCTCTTTCTTACACGATATCGGAATTTCAAATCCCGTATCGCTGACCATCCGACCCTGTACTTCCTGGCACTCCCCATTTACTGGCACTGGGTCGCACTGATCCTTGCGGGAACGCTTCTGGTCACCGCAGTACCGATTGCACTCATCGCATCAAAGATCAATTCCCAGACCGATATTTCGATTTCCCAACCGTCCATGGAGCGCGTGGCCCTGAGAAAAGCCCTGCTCAAGGAAGCGGAAGCAGCTCTGGCTGAGGGTAAACCCGAGCTGACACTCCAGGCAGCCACGACCATCCTTGCCGACACCCCTCTTGCCCCCTACCCCGCCCTCCTGTACAAGAAGGCGCTGGATGCGATGAATAACCCTGACAATACTGTCGAATCTCAAGAGGATGCTTCCGGACCCATCGATGTGTCCAGCCAGATTGCCCGTGCAAGAGTTCTTTACGATCAGGGCGAATATTCCGACGCCGAACGCGTCGTCAATGAAGCACTCGCCCAGGACCCCGCCAATCGAGAGGCACGACAGATTCTGGCCATGATCTCCGTAAAAAAGGAGATGCTCAAACAGAAATACCAGACACCCGTATCCATTCAACCGGAATCGAAACCCAAATCCTCCACCCCTGCGTCCTCTCAGGCAGCGGCACGGCTCTCCACGATCCAATTCAACTACGACTCGCCAATCGGAGAGGGCTTTCTCATGATTAACGCCAATGGAAAGCAGGTTTTTCGCGAAGAGTTTGACTTTGTAAAAAAATCAGGCCTGTTCAAAACAAAAACCGAATTCCTCGGAGGCTCACTCAAAGGGAGTTTTGCATTGTCCCAGGGAGAGCACAGCGTACAGATCTGGGTCGTCAGCCGAGGGAAGGATAAAGTGAACACCTATACCAGCGAGAAGGTGCGTATCAATTCACGATTCGACTACAGCTGGAATATCATTCTGGATGCTGAAGCCAATAAAGTTCGTGTCGAGATTGCGGAGGAAGCCCATGCCGACTCAACCCAGTGAATCGATGGAGGCCGTTCCCAACCCCCATACTGATATCTCTTACGAGGTAACAATGGTTTGCCCGGAATTCACATGTCTCTGCCCCCGCACAGGTCAGCCGGACTTTGCGACCATTACCGTCACCTACATTCCGGGACCATCAATCGTCGAATTGAAATCATTTAAACAGTACCTTTGGACCTATCGGGAGCAGGGATTGTTCCACGAGGATGTGACCAATCGCATTCTCAAAGACCTTGTGGCGACCCTGCATCCGCGATTCATGGAGGTAGAAGGGGATTTTTATGTGAGGGGCGGGATCCACACAACCGTACGCTCCACATTTGCGGAAGATGATGATGTCTGAAGTTCCATCCCGCGAGGAAGCTCTCTCTCTCCTGAAGGAATATACGACCAGCGACCGGTTGATAATTCACGCTCTGGCCGTGGAATCCGCCATGCGAGCCTACGCGAAGAAATTTGGGGAAGATGAAGAATACTGGGGTATCATCGGACTGATCCACGACTTTGACTATGAACGATTTCCCACACCGGAAACCCATGTTCATGAGGGTATGAAGATTTTACAGGAGAGGAATTACCCTGAAGAGATGATCAGGGCCATTGCCTCTCATGCGGATTACATGGGAATTCCGAGAGCCACCTCTCTTCAAAAGACACTTTATGCCGTCGATGAGCTCTCCGGCTTTATTCTGGCAGCCGCCCTCGTGCGTCCCTCTAAAAAACTGGCTGATCTATCCGTAAAATCCGTAAAGAAACGCTTTAAGGACAAGGCATTTGCAAGGAGCGTCGATCGTGATGCGATCTTTCGGGGCGCCGAGGAACTCGGAATTCCCATTGAGGATCATATTGCCTATGTCATTGAAGCGATGCTCCCTATTTCCGACGAGCTGGGTGTCTGATTTATTTTCGCCATTCCAATTTTGTCCGTGATATGATGTATTCATATCTTTTCAGGGAGGACCCTATGCTCTTTAGACGACTTTTATTGCTGGCTCTCATTTTGATGATCCCTCTAGCTCTCACAGCCCAGGATTATGCAACCCCCGAGTCACCGAGTCGCCAGGGGATCTCAACGATCCTTGGAGCAGGCGCCAGGGCACTCGGTATGGGAGGAGCCTTTACCGCTGTGGCCGATGATGCGACCGCTGCTTCCTGGAATCCCGCCGGGTTAGCGCAGCTAACCAAGCCCGAAGCCTCCTTTGTTTTCGACCACTTTTCCGGATCGATCGATACAGAGTGGCTCTATACGAGGACGTACGACGAGGGATTCATGTTTGAAGGCACACAACAGTTCCAGGAAGGGTCCCTTACCTACAATGGGGTGAGCTTCCTCAGCGCCACGTATCCCTTTTCTATCAAAGAGCATCCCTTTGTCACCCAGATCAGCTTCCATCGGCTCTCCACATTTCCGGCGTTTCGATCTACCTGGCTGGAACGATGGTCGCTCCTTGATACGGATAACATCCTCTATACCACGGAAGTCTATGATTACAAGACAACAGCGGACTATACCGGAGGAATCAACGCGACCACACTCAGCCTTGCCACAGAACTTGGATCAGGATTTCGTCTCGGAATCAGCTTGAACTATATGGACGCCGATATTACCAATAAGAATTATTCAAGTTACCGGGCGACCTACCAGGGCTACTATTCCGGGGATGTTTACCTTTGGGATTTCTGGCGCAAGGACTCATTTCAGTACACCTTTTCGGACCTTAACTTTGACTTTGGTCTCCACTGGAAATTATCAGACTTCGTAACCGTTGGAGCCGTATATCACAGCGCCTTTGAGACCGATCTCGATTACAGTTCCACCAGCGAGCTTTTCGATTCCTCCATAAATTACCTCTACTCACCGGTCAGGGATAATGGGAAAAGCCAGATATCCTGGCCAGACGGTTACGCGGTGGGCATTGCCATTCATCCAACGAATCTCTTTACGATCGCGCTGGATTACTCGGTTACGAACTGGTCCGAAGCCAAGCTGGATTCCATTTCCGCAGCCGGGTTCTACTATGATTCCAGCACCGGCCTCTGGGTTCCGGCCATCTTTAGCGGTGAAGATGTACCCTACCCGTACTTCTCTTACTCACAGCAGGAGGATACATCCAGCTGGCGAATCGGGATGGAATATGTCTATATTCTGGGAAAGGCAGCCATTCCGTTCCGCCTCGGGTTTTTCAGGGAAGACCAGATCGTCAATTACTGGGATGCCGGAGAAATCCCCACCTATGACGGAATCACAATGGGAACGGGAATCACCTACAACCGTGTTCAGTTCGATATCGCCTGGGTTCATACCACAGGAGACGAAAAAGGATATTACGGGGAAACCTTCGCTGGCGTCCTTGATGAGCAGGTTTCATCCACCAGTATTTCCAATGATCGTGTTTTAGCGTCACTGATCGTACGCTTTGATTGAAACCCCTTTCGAGGGCAGGGTGTACTGGTTCGGCACCCTGCCCCCGTCCGAATCGGGGATTGCAGAATATAGTTCACGTCTGGTCCCTCTTCTGAAGAACCATCTTACGCTCATTGCCATCGACCCGAAGCATTCGCGAAGTGTCCCCTCGCAATTGGAACCCTCGTCGAGAAAGATCTATCACCTGGGCAACCATTCAATCAATCGGGAAGTGTACGACCTTGCGAGTCTCCATCCCGATATCGTCGTCATGCATGACACATCCTGTTTCAATGCTATTCCCCTGCCGAAAAAAGCAGAACATTGGCAGAATCTGGGAGTCTGGATGCCCCGGGTGGAAGATCTGGTTCCCTGGCTCAAATCGTTCCTGGAAAAACAGAACCTGATTCTGGTCCACGATGATGATGCCGCCTGCCGTCTTCGAATGATGGGCGTTCAGACACCCGTTGCAGTCGTTCCTATGCCCGTGGCTCTTCCATCTTCTCACAGGCCTGCGGATCCGGAGGGATCTTTTTGCGCCGGGGTCTTTGGATTTATGGGTTCCAACCGAAACCTTTCTCTCATTGATTCCATCTGCTCCGAACTCGCAGTCCCGCTCTATCTTGTCGGACAGCCCGAATCGGAATTCACATCTTCTCAGCAGGGTACAATCACTACCGGCTGGGTATCGACCCAGGAGTGGTGGAAGTACATGAAGAAGGTGCATTTCACCTTCAATCTTCGATACCCGTTGATGGGAGAAGTCTCACTGACCACACTGGAATCCCTTGCGTCAGCCCGCCCTGTCATCGTTTTCGATGCCGGTTCCTATGCCTCCCTGCCCGATTCGGCAGTCATTAAAATTCCGCCTGTAGGTAAAATCCGGGATTTGTTGTATGACGCGATCATGAACCTCCGGGACCATCCCAGACAGTGCCGGGAGATGGGCTGGGCCGGGTACCACTTTATTGAATCTCACCACACTCCGAACCGAACGGTAAAGGCCTACCTGCGAGTTCTAGGTACGAATGCCTCCTGAATTGAGCAGAGAAACCAGGTCCTGTTTCGTTTTCCGGAAGAACTTCGCCTTCCAACTTGTTTTCCGGAAAGAATGAATACGGATTCCGAGAAAGCGGTTTCGATGTTTGATTCAAGTAATATTGAATCTCTTCATAACAGGATGCGTTCTTACCGCCCCACAGAACTTCCCCGGGGATTACTCACTCCCGCATCCGTCATGATTCCCCTGTCGATTGAGGACTCGGACATATGGATCACCTTTGTCCAGAGGACCAACCATGTGAACCATCCCGGACAGATCTCCTTCCCGGGAGGCCATGTGGAGAAGAGCGATTCTGACTATTGTTATGCAGCCCTGAGGGAGGCCAGGGAAGAAATAGGCATTCCTCCGGAAAATATTTCAGTGATAGGCTGCCTGAGTGACCAGATCACTCCTTCCGGGTTCTGGATCCGGCCCTTTGTGGGATTGATGGACCGCGGCACTCCCTCCATCTCCGATCCCGGAGAGATTGCAGAGATTCTACAGTTGCGGCTGCAAGACCTCCACATTCATCACCTTAACCCGACGATGTATCGCTGGAAATCGACCGTAATCTGGGGAGTGACGGCACGAATGGTCGACGAGTTATTGTCAATCCTTCCTGCTGGAAAGCAGATCAGGGACTAGCATTGGGTCTCCTCTATCTTCCAGCGTTCCTGAATGACACGAAGAAAACGCGGCCTGTATATGAGATCGAATGTGGATTCCTTACCCGGGAAAAGCTTCATTGCATGCATGCGAACGTGCTCCATAACAGAAATAGCCTCCCCGGGTGACAAGGCCGGATCCGTAGCGATCAGCTGCAGCCCGAGATCCACAATTCGTCTCAATGTCCTTATCCGGCGGTCTTCTTCCTCTTTTTCCACGATATAATAATAATCGATGAAAGAAATCCTTGCCGTTGCCCGTCGCGCCGCCCTTGCCGCAGGGGATCTGCTTCGATCCAGATGGGAGTGTCACGAAGCCCCCCGGGGTGAAGCCAAAGCGCCCTATGATCTCGTGTCAGAAGCGGATCGTGCCAGCGAGGAGATCATTCGCTCGATTATCCACAGGGCATTTCCGGACCATGCCATTCTCGGTGAGGAAGACGGCCTTCAGGGAAGCGGGGACACTCAGTGGATCGTTGATCCCCTTGATGGAACAGCGAATTTCCTCCATAGATACCCCTGGTGGAGTGTTTCTATTGGAGTAAGAGCAGGAGATCGCGAACTTGCGGCCGTAGTTCACAATCCCCTCACAGGAGATCTCTTTACTGCAATCAAAGGGCACGGAACCATGATGAATGATCGCCAGGTCCGTGTTTCTACACCTTCCCCCCTGTCCATGGGCTTTATTGCCACGGGATTTCCCTTCAGGCACCGCGAAAAGCTTGATCGCTATCTCTCGATCTTCCATTCGGTTTTCTTACAGTCCCGGGAACTTCGCCGGACGGGTTCCGCAGCCCTGGACCTGGCTCTTGTGGCATCAGGAGTTTTTCATGGATTTTTTGAATTTTCACTTTCTCCCTGGGACATCGCGGCAGGTACTCTCCTCGTCAGGGAAGCCGGCGGTATCGTAACAGATTTTGAAGGAGGACCTGACTTTATGGAATCTGGAGATATCGTTGCCGCATCTCCGGATATCCACCAGCTCCTGCTTCGAATCATCAACGAAATTTAGGACCTGGTGGTATAATAGGCGGCTATGGACGAAAATCGTTGTCAGATATGCAAGAAAGAAGCTGAACTCTTCTCGTTAAAAAAATGCCCCATGTGTCATCGCCATTTCTGCGAAGCGTGTGAGGTCAAGCACGGAGGACTGGGGTTCTGCAGCAGAGATTGCGGGTTCATGTTCTATGACCCCGGTGAAGACGGGGAAGGAGATTATTAGGAGGCACCATGAGCGTCTATCCCATACTTCGTATGCGCAGGCTTCGCCAGAATGATACCTTCCGACGGATGGTCCGGGAAACCGGTTTAAGCGTAAATGACTTAATCTATCCACTTTTCGTAATTCCCGGCGAGAACCTTTCCCGTGAAATCCCTTCCATGCCCGGAGTATTCCAGTATTCTGTGGATCGGCTCGAGGAAGAAGCCAGAGAACTAACCCGACTGAAGATCCCCGCCGTGATCCTTTTCGGAGTACCTCCTGAAAAAGACAGCGTGGGATCCGGAGCCTACGATCCTGATGGCATCATCCCCGGGGCGATCCGGGCAATCAAGGCCGCTTCTCCCGAATTGATGGTAATTACCGATATCTGTCTTTGCGAGTACACGGACCACGGTCACTGTGGCATCATCAAGGACGGCCCCTACGGGAAGGACATCGACAACGATTCCACCCTTGAACTGCTCGTAAGAGAAGCTCTGGCTCACGTACACGCAGGGGCTGACATGGTTGCCCCATCCGACATGATGGATGGCAGAGTGGACGCCATCCGCACAGCCCTGGATGAAAACGGGTTCGACCACGTTCCGATCATGGCCTATTCCGCAAAATTTGCATCTGCATTCTATGGCCCGTTTCGTGACGCTGCCTATTCAGCCCCTTCGTTCGGCGACCGTAAATCCTATCAGATGGACCCTCCCAACGCACGGGAAGCTCTCCGTGAAGTGGCGCTGGATATTGAGGAAGGTGCAGACATTGTCATGGTCAAACCGGCCCTTGCCTATCTGGATTTGGTACGGCTCATCCGGGAGTCCTACAACATTCCACTGGCCTGCTACAATGTGAGCGGTGAATACAGTATGGTAAAGGCAGCGGCTCGTATGGGCTGGCTGGATGAAAAGAAAATCGCGCTGGAAATGCTTCTCGGGATGAAACGTGCGGGGGCTGATTTGATTTTAACTTACTGGGCGAAAGATGCGGCCCGATGGCTGGAGGAAGTGAATGGGTAAACTATCGGAGGATCTCTTTTCCAAAGCGACACAGCTGATTCCCGGAGGAGTAAACAGCCCCGTTCGGGCGTTCGGTTCCGTATCGGGAAAACCGGTTTTTATACAGAGTGCCCATGGGGCCAGGATGGTGGATGTTGACAACGTAACTTATATCGATTACATGATGTCCTGGGGGCCGATGATCCTTGGCCATGCACACCCGTTTGTCATTGATGCCGTCAAAAAAGTACTGGCTCGCGGGACGAGTTATGGAGCCCCATCCCCCCTCGAGGTGGAGATGGCGGAGATGATCTGCGAAGCGATTCCTTCAGTGGAAATGGTCCGCATGGTATCGAGCGGAACAGAAGCCGTCATGTCTGCCATTCGACTGGCACGGGCCTCGACAAAACGTGATCGTATCGTCAAATTTGATGGCTGTTACCATGGACACAGTGACTCACTCCTCGTTCGCGGTGGATCTGGAATCCTGACGCTTGGGATCCCGGGAACACCCGGTGTTCCGAATGATGTGGTCAAAGACACCCTGGTTGCGCCTTTTAATGATCGTGAAGCTCTGACAAATTTGTTGTCCGAACAGGGTAGTACGGTCGCCTGCGTGATTGTGGAGCCCGTTGTTGGAAATTCGGGCGTACTTCCTCCCGACGAAGGGTATCTCCAATTTTTAAGGGACATTACCCGCCAGCATGGGATTCTGCTGATTTTTGACGAAGTCATGACCGGCTTTCGGGTGGCCTACGGCGGAGCCCAGGAACTCTATGACATCCGACCGGATCTGACGACACTTGGAAAGATCATAGGTGGAGGGTTTCCTGTCGGCGCCTACGGCGGTTCAAAGGAGATCATGAGATTGATCGCTCCCTCCGGTCCCGTCTATCAGGCAGGGACTCTGTCCGGAAATCCTGTCGCCATGGCCGCTGGGCTGGCCACGTTGAAAGTTCTCCGGAATCAGCAGACCTATTCCGACCTGGAGGAAAAATCTGCGACCTTACAGAGTTCTTTTGAATCACTTGCGGAAGAGTATGGGATTCCTCTGACGGTAAACCGGGTAGGAAGCATGCTTACAGCCTTTTTCACGGAAGGTCCGGTTCGAAACCACCAGAATGCTGCCGCTTCGGACACGGCGATGTTCAAGCGATTCCATCAGCTCATGTTTGAAGAAGGCATTTACCTGCCTCCATCCGCCTTTGAAGCTCTCTTCCTCTCCCTGGCACATTCCACCAAGGATCTTTCCCTGACCGCCGAAGCGGCCGAAAAGTCCATGAAAATCATCGCCAAGGAATTTGAGCTGGGACCTTATCGGTAAAAGAGAAGACGAACCGTAAATTCTGACTCTTTCGATTCTGTCCAGAACCGGTCGGCAAGGAAAGCGATCTGGGTCGGCGTAAGGATCTGCGGCCGACCTTCCCACTTTTCCAGTATTTCTCTGGGATCACCCGCAACGGTGACCGCTGCGATCAGTGCATCCCTCTGGTCGAGGTGGACAAGTGAAATCCCGACTCTGGATCTGTCTTCCTCAAGGTCCAGACCTTTGATGATCGAGTCCAGAGTAAGCCTGAAGAGCTGGCTCTTGAGCACAGGCATGCCCAGTCGATGAATTATTTTCTTCATGGCATCGGGAGTCATTGCTTCCATATCTCCATTTTACACGAAATCCTCGAAATAGGACCGGGCCTTAACGATATCCTCGTGAATCTGGGCCTTGAGAGCTTCTGCATCTGAAAATCTCTTTTCACCTCGAAGATATTTGAAAAACCTCAATTCTACATATTCCCCGTAGAGATCGCCAAAATAGTCGAGAATATGTGTCTCGATCAATCTCGCGCTACCCTCAAAGGTTGGACGGATTCCAATATTGGACACGGAAGGAAGAAATTTCCCATTCCCTCTCACCCTGACCGCAGACAGATAGACCCCATCACCGGGCCAGAGCTCGTTTTCTGGTTCAAGGTTGACCGTGGGGATCCCCATAGTCCTGCCCCGGCGGACACCTCTCACGACCGTTCCCGTCATGGAAAAGGGTCGATCCAGCATTTTCCCGGCTGCTTCCACGCGCCCCTCCTGAAGAGCCGCACGGATTCGTGAGGAGGATATCGGGACATTCTCCATGACGACGGGGGGAATGGCTTCAAAGAAGAACCCACAGGATTTCCCCATGGATGCAAGCAGGGAAAGGTCACCCCGTTTCCTGTGGCCGAAACGGAAATTCTGGCCAACGATCAAACCCCGAATTGCAAGTGCGTGCACAAGGATTTCGGAAACAAATGCTTCAGGTTCCATAATGGAAAGAGTCCGGTTGAAGGGCAAGGTGATCAAGCCCTGCAACCCGATATCCTTTGCGAATTCTACTTTTTGCTGCGGAGTGTTGATAAGAGGAGGGGCCTTGGAAGGAATGAGCACACGGGACGGATGAGGCTCAAAGGTCATCATGATTCCCGGGCAATTCATGAGCCTGGCTTCCTCCAGGACTCTGGAAAGAATCGCTCTGTGACCCAGATGAAATCCGTCGTAGTTTCCGATAGTCAAAATGCCTTCCCGAAGAGGGGCAGGATCATGGAGGGAATCCAGATGGATCATACCGGGCGCGCCCTCAGGTGGTAAGGACCGGCAGACATAATTTTGACAGAGACGAAATCTCCCGGGACAAGCTCACCGCCGGCCGGCAATGTAACCTCACCATCGATATCCGGTGCCTGTCCTTTATGTCGGGCAACGACTTTTTTCGTCGTCACCTCATCTACGAGGACATCCAATGTCTTGTCAACAAGATCCTGATTGTACGCTCGGGAGATTTCAGACTGGATCGCAGCCAAATCTCGAATCCGCCTTCTTGCCACCGAGCGTTTCACTTTGTTTTCCAGCTGAGACGAAGACAGGGCGGCGTCATCATCGTACGCAAAAAATCCCGCATGATGAAATCGGGCTTGTTCCAGAAATAACCGGAGAGTTTCAAACTCCCTGTCACTTTCTCCCGGAAACCCGACGATGAAGGTCGTTCGAAGAACGATGTCCGGAAGAATGGTTCGAATCCGTTCAAGCATCTTCAGAAAGTGAACGGCAGATCCTCCCCTGTTCATCCTGCGCAGGATTGAGGTATCCGCATGTTGCAGGGGTATATCCAGGTAGGGAACGAGCCTTGGTTCTCTTGCCATCAGCTTGACCACATTGATGTCAAGCGTTTCCGGGTACGCATACATGATACGGATCCAGCGGAAACTGCATGAATGGAGGAGACTCTCCAGCAAATGGAGAAGTGTTCGTCCCTTTCCCAGGTCTTTTCCGTATGCGGTTGTATCCTGAGCGACCAGGATCAATTCACTCACGCCTGCCTGTTCCAGGTTTTTTGCCTCATCGAGGATTTCCGTCAGACCTCGCGATCGAAAGGGTCCGGTAAGCCGTGGGATCAGGCAGAAAGAACACTGATGGTCACACCCCTCAGCAACGTTGAGATAGGCATGGGAAAGGGTTGTAAGACATCGGCGAACACTATAAGGATCGTTCTTCAAATCCAGATAGGGAACGATATCTTTGACCCGGTCCAGCGGAAATACTTCATCTATTTCCGGAATTTCTGCTTTCAATTCACTCCCAAATTCAGCCCCCATGCATCCAGTCACGATCAACTTTTGCAGTTTCCCCGAGCGTTTCAATTGAGCCGATTCCAGAATCCTGTCAATGGATTCCTGCCTGGCTGGATTGATGAAACCGCAGGTGTTGACGATGACGATATCTGCGTCCTCGGGGACGGAAAGGCTCACCCCGGCCGAAACCATCATTCCGGCCAGACGCTCACTGAGTGTCTGGTTTTTGGGACAACCGAGGTGAATTATGCTTGCGTTCATCTTACGAGTATTCCACCCGTCAGGTGCACCCTTTATGGGCATGGCCTGATAGAGAATTCATCATGGTGTAACCAATGGAGGTTTCGGAATAATCCCTTACCAGGTAAAACTCATTGACCAGTAATTATCTCCCTCGTTGAGCTCATCCACCGTTCCATTGATATCTGCACGTAATCCCAGTTCGTGCTGTCCGGGTGTAAAGGTATAGGAGAAGTCATCCACGGAAAAAATCTCTCCGTCATTAAGATCGGTCACCGTCCAGGTCTGCACGATGACGTTATCGACAGACAGTGCGACGTCAAAAGGAGTGGTGATCTCTTTTGTACCATCATTCTTGATGGCGATGTCGATGTACGTAGGACTATTCTTAGGGAGAAATCCTCCAACCTTGTGAGTGTTTTTCTGTGAAGAAGGAATAATCGGATAATCCCAGCCTTCCGGGATATAGGGAATGAGATTGGTGTGCTTGAAGAAGCTAGCTCCCACAAACACATTGTTTGTGAACAGGTTATCGGAAGTGTGACTTTCCCACAGGCGCTTGTAGGGATCGATATTTACAGAGAAAACCTGTGTCCCGCCCTCCAATGAGAGAGGAACATTGTCCATCATCCAGAGACCTCCCCCGCCAAGAGTTTCATCCGATACCCACTCCCCGATCATGGTTCCATTCAGGAAAAGCTGAACTTCAAAGGGAATCGTCACTTCCTGATTGAGATAATTTTTAATTACCCAGTGGACATAGGCAACCGTATTCCCTGTAAGCGTGGCGAGGTTATGATCATCGAGAGCGTAATTTACAATCAACGGTGCGACCCATCCTGGTGGAGTAACATGACCCATGTCGACTTTTGCAACGGAAGGAACCCATGTCTCCGAAGAAGTATATATATTGTTGGATTCATTATTTTCAGGAACAGTTCCATTTGGATCCAGAACCAGCGAAAGCTGGTGCAGACCATTGGAGATGTCCAGGTTTGCATCCCTGAAAAGATAAATTTCTCCAGGATTCAGGGCTGCGCCGGATGAGAGAGAAGAAACCACGTTTCCATCAATCAGAACATTCACATCAACAGCGGCGGCCAGAAGACCATTGTTGATCACCCCAAAGGAAAGGTAAGTGGGCTGACCACTGACCAGCATGGTGTTAAGAACGCTCTTGTCCCTGTATGCCAGAATTACTCGATCTTCCCATCCCTCAGGCTTCGTAAAGGCAAAATCGGCGAGTTCACCGGTCGTCTCCTGAATCGGTTCCTGTACCGGGATAAAGATGGCGTCGCCGGTCCCGTTGTCGACAATGGAAATGAAGGCAGTGTAAGGGGCACCATCACTTTCCAGCTTCAGGGCGCCGGCAAGAATCCCCGTCAGGCCAAAATAGCCGGGAAGATCGGTGATTCGAAATAGCTGACCTGGTTCCACCGTGAGGATTTCGCTGGATCGTAATTCTCCTGAACCTTCTTCCAGCGTCATGGTCAGGGAAAGGGTTTGATCCCCAAAATTGACGACCCCAAAGTTGGTCCGGAATACTCCATTTTTGATGACGGGGAAGAGGACCGAGCTGTTTCCTGTCGGTTCCTGGCGATCCAGATCCAGGAACGGAACCTGCTGGCCATAGGTCTTCAAACCTTCGGACGTGTAGGTTCTGGAAATCATCTGGAGAGGTGATGCCGGTGAGACCGAACACCAGATTGAATCCGTCATCTCTGATTCACCAAACTCTTTGAACACGACATCCCGGATGGGAATCAGATTCTGGCTTTCCACCGTTTTCTGAACCGTTTTATCGCCCATCGACAGGTTCAGGACCGCACTCTGCGCTCCTGGATTCAGGGCCCAGATATCGGTCTGCCAGAAGGTCTGGTAGCCTCCAGGGGCATGTGTGGCTACGGGCAGGAGGAAGTTTTCCGAATTGGAACCGAGGGGCGCTCCCGGAATGAAGATCGCATCCCCACTTTCCTTATCCACGACGGAGATGTATGCGGTCACGGGGTTTCCCACACTTGTCGTGATCGTGATGTATCCTGCGTCCAGATTTAACGAATGGTATTCAGCAAAAACAGAATCGAACTGCCGATGTTCCAGAGGAAGCATCGAATGCGAAAAACTGAAGACTTCCAGACCCTGCTGGTTGTATCCCTTTATCATGGCCGTGCCAATATTCGACCCGAGGTTAACAAGACCGAGGTTGGTTCGAAATTGATCGTTTTGCCTTGCTCCAGGCAGCAGAAGGGCCTGTCCGCCGAGAAAGGACGCCATTTTCATCGCGGGAACAAGCTGGCCATAGCTGCCCTTATCCACGACATTATAGGTCCGGGAAGAAAACCTGAGATTCTCGCTTTCTGATTCAACAATGAGCCACCCAAATGAATTCGTTTCAGAGAAGACAGTTTCAAGAACGTTGGATACGATCTCAACTCTGTGGTTCACGGTGATTGTCTGGACGTCACGGACCGCGAGGCCATTGGCACTCGATGGCATAAATACCAGGGTGACGTCATGGGGCTGACCATCGGTCAGAATATAGAGATCTGTCATCCAGTTTGTTTCAAAGTTACCCTGAATCCTTGCGGCAACCGGAAGTACCCACTCTCCGGCCACGCTCATCGTGGAGAAAAAGCATAGAAGTAAACCGTACAAGAATTTCATAAAGCCTCCTTCAGACATGGAGATAGGCGTATCTTATCAAAAAGAGCACTGCAACGGCATAAACAATCCAGGACGTCGATCGTATCCGTCCAGAGATAAGAGAGAGAAATGCATACGAAATAAAGCCGAAAGCGATCCCCTCCGTGATGGAAAAGGTAAGCGGCATGACGATCATAGCCAGGTAAGATGGGATGGCTTCAACAGGATCGTCCCAGGGTATCTTCCGGGTCAGCTTAAACATGAGTAAACCGACGATAATCAGAACAGGAGCGATCGACGGGTAAAGCGTTACATCGGGCGAGAGAGAAACCCCCTGTCCCACCATGGCAATAAGGGGATAGGCAAAGAGACTGACGAGAAAGAGCCCGGAAGTAATCAGGTTGGCTGTACCGGTGCGCCCGCCTTCAGCCACTCCCGTCGTACTCTCGATATAGCTCGTCACCGTGGAAGTTCCCAGAAGTGCTCCCCCGACTGTTCCCAGGGCATCTGCCAGGAGGGCATTCCGGGCCCGGGGAAGCTTGCCGTTTTCCATAAAACCGGCACTTTCCGCAACCCCGATAAGGGTGCCGATGGTGTCAAAGAGATCAAGAAAGAAAAAGATAAAAATGACATCAAGAAGTCCAAGGGAAAAAGCGCCGGGAATATCAAGGGCAAGAAAGGTCGGTGCCAGAGAGGGAGGGAGAGAGAAAAGTCCAGAATAGGAGATGAATCCGGTAAGAGCACCCAGCACGGTCGTGGATAAGATTCCTATCAGCAAAGCGCCTCGGATTCGAAGTGCTATGAGAGCAGCCATGAGCGTAAGTCCAAAGAGAGAGAGAAGCACTACGGGTGAGCCAAGATTCCCAAGCCCAACCAGCGTCCCTGGAGTATCGACGACGATCCCGCTCCATTCCATTCCGATCAGGGTGATCAGCAATCCGATTCCAACGGCAATTCCGTACTTCAGAGAATCAGGAACCGCGTGTACGATCCTTTCTCGTACTCCCCAGATGGAGAGGATCAGAAAAAGCATTCCCGAGATACACACCGCCCCGAGAGCCTTCTGCCACGCAATCTGCATTCCCAGAACAACCGTGAAAGTGAAGAAAAAATTATGCCCCATGGCTGGAGCCAGGGCAATGGGATACCGTGCCAGTACGCCCATAAGCAGAGTGGCCAGAGCACTGGAAAGCGCGGTTGCTGTAAAAACTGCACCATGGTCCATTCCCGCCTGAGCAAGAATCACCGGCTGGACAAACAGAATATAGGACATGGTCAGAAATGTTGTCGTTCCGGCAACACTCTCGGTACCCCATGAACTACCATATTGAGCGGGAGAAAGAATTGGGACCTTCATCCGGAGCCATCATATCACGTCGGGAAAAGAAGCCGCAACACGGCAGCCCTTTTCACTCGCGATCTGACCGTCCGATCCGATCAGAGAGTTTCGGCCTGAGAATTTTCCTTAGAGCCGTTGCGGATAGAGCCTGCAAATACGAAGAGTGACATTATCAGGAAGCCTGAATCCCGAACCACTTCCTTAATCGAAATCGCTTCCCCCTCATTGGAAAAACATCCACATCCCGTATCGATACCTCTCATCCAGGCACTGATCATGGCAATGATAAAGACCACCATCATGATCGTTACAGCCAGGGAAGCTGCAGGAGCCTTAAAGTTGAAAATTAAAAACATACCGAACATGAGTTCTATCCAGGGGAGTGTCAGGGCCACCAGATTCACAAGAAAGACGGGGAGAATATGATAGTTATTGATTCCATCCGCAAATTGATCCGGTCGAAGAATCTTATGGAACGACGCATAAACAAAGATCGCTCCCAGGGCGACACGTAATAACGGGTAAAGATAGCGTTTCATCATGACAGCCCTTCCTTTATGGGGAGATCCATTTCCTTCCACTCTTCCCATCCGCCAAAAAAGACATACACTTCCGGGAAACCTTTCTGAATCAGCTTTTTCGCAAGATTGTGGGACGAGTCACAGGCAGCCCCGTCACAGTACACGACGAGAGCCGGTTTACTCTTCAGGACGGGTTGAAGTGGATCATAGTACTTTTCCAGGGCTTCCCACGGTAAGTTTACGGCCCCTTCAATATGACCTCTCTCATACTGGACCCGTGGACGGGAGTCCACGAAAAGGTATTCACCCATAGCGTAAAAATTGTTTGCCATGAGGACATCGATTTCAATGGGATCAGGAATGGCAGGGTCATCCACAGTGGGAGGCGGCGGGGTTCTGATAAATTCAATTTTGTGTGGATGGACCAGGTTCACACATAATCCTACGGCCGAAGCCAGCAGGCCCCAGATCACCATGGATAGAATCGTCTTGCGCAGACTCATTGAAACATACCCCCTCTGATCTCTGAATTCTCTATTGTATACGACGCAGGGTCAGGATCTGTTGCGATGGAACATTTCCCTTACATTCGCCCATACAATCGTAAAAATCGCTCTCACGCCGTCCTTCCAGCCGATTTTTTTTCCTTCAGCATAGGATCGACCGTGATACGCGATGGGAACTTCATAAACTCTGTGACCCGCATGGGCCACCATTGCCGTAATCTCAGGCTCAAAACCGAAGCGATTCGACTTCCAGCGGGGAGGAAATATCGCTTCCCGCCTGAAAACCTTGTAACAGGTTTCCATATCGGTGAGGTTAAGGTTCGTAAACATGTTGGACAGGAGGGTAAGAAAACGATTCCCTATATAGTGCCAGAAAAAGAGAACCCGGTGCGGACCTCCTAAAAATCGAGACCCATAAACGACATCGGCCAATCCGTCAAGGACGGGTCCTAAAATGACGGGATAATCACTGGGACTGTATTCGAGATCGGCATCCTGAATAAGGAGAACATCACCGGTCGAAATTTCCACTCCTGTCCGCAGTGCTGCCCCTTTACCCCGGTTCACCTCATGCCGGTTGTGAAGGATATTGCATTCCGGGTGGTTCTGAATAAATGCGTCGAGACGACTGGAAGTATCATCGGTGGAAGCATCATCCACAATTACAATTTCACGCTGAATCACGTTTGGAAGGGGTGCGGTAATGACGCGTTCCAGGAGGGTGGTAATTGTCCTGGCCTCGTTGTAGACCGGTATCAGGATGGACAATTTCATTGGACGACTTTCTGTGCCTCGAAGGTCTGACTTCTGGTGGAACCATCGGTGAGACAGACCTGAACCTGGATTGTACCGCGTACAGGTCCACTGATATAGATCAGACCCGACTCCCATACTTCGTGGGGAGCCACATAAAACTCGAATAATTTTATCGTGTCGCTCACTCCCCTCGACGTTTCCTCTTTTCCACGTAAGAAGCGATATTTATCAAATTCACCCGGCTCAACCGATTGAATGGCACCGGGCGCGATTTTCCAGGCGACATAGGTTCTTTCGATATGATATTCCGAAGGAAAAGGGCTCTTGTTCACAAGACGCAAAACATAGCCTCCCTTTCTCGGCACGAGCCACACTCCCAGATCCGGCCCCATGGATTGATTCGCAAAGGCTCGTATCAGAGCCTGGAAGAAGACACCGGAACGCTCCTGATCCGCAGGGAAGGGTCCATAGATGGATCCCAGATAATTTCCATCAAGGGCACGACTCGATCGGGCGGCGTGCTGAATCGTCTGAGGAAAATTGGGAATCATGGCACGGACTCTGTCCCCCGCAGAAAGGGTGCTTCCCTCCCATGTGACGGCCCGGTCAAAGGTGAAGGTATGGTAAGATCCCGTCCGATCCAGCGTCAGAGGTTCGTGGGCATCTCTTACTCCATACATTGTGGAAAGTCGATCCAGATCGGGATGAAATACCAGTTCCATAGGTCCGCTTGCAGGTTCTTTCCAGGCGATGGGACTGCAATTGAATCCCAAGGCATAAGGACCCTCAGGCAACCAGTCTGAATGATCCGGAATCTGGGTAAACTCCTTGACCAGGGAAGAAGAACGGGACAGAGGGTAAGTGAATCCCTGGGCCCGCACCAGAGTGAAGTCTATGTCACCCTGATTCGTCTGCACAGGTTTTGGAGGAGAAAAACCCAGCACTTTATTTCTCTGGTGCAATCCACTGCAGAGCTGAGACAGAGATTCAGATTCCAGGCTGCTCACTTCATCCACAGCAAGGACAATTCCCTTGACATCGGCTCCTGCACTGCCGAACGTTTTACTCCAGCGGTCAAAATTTTTCAGGATCATGTCCTTCGATCCCGCGAGTTTCGTAAGGGAAGGTATCGTCACCACGAAATAGACGTTGAGGATTACTTCGCCATTTACTGTCGGTTCAGACGGTTTTTCCGGCGAGCCCGTGATCAGAAACAGATTTTCGAATCGTGTGGCTTTCATGTCTTCCTGCAGGGCCAGGGGTATATCCACTTCGGGAACGACGAGAAAGACTCCCTGATGAGACGGGATAGCCGCCGGGAGCATCGCGGCAAGGAGAACGATATACAGGATTCCAACCGGTTTTACCATGGCAGAATATTGTATCACGGCGTTTTACCGGGAGGAAAGTGAATTCGTATGATGAATCCGCCATTCTCTCTATTTTCCGCCTCCACATGCCCCCCATGGTCCGATATAATCCGACGCGCAATGGCAAGCCCCAGTCCTGTCCCTCCGACTTTGGTCGAGAAATAAGGCTCAAATATCTGATAGAGCATGGCATCTGGCACACCCGGGCCTTCGTCGGATATACTCAGAATAGTGGTTTCCTCGCTGGCGGAAAGAAGTACTTCTACGGGAGGGCTTGGAGATGAAGACTGCAATGCGTTATTCATGATATTCAATACAGCTCTTCTCAGCAGCCGCTCATCCCCTTCGATCCACACAGGACCTTCAGGAAGCAGGATCGTGACATTCCCGTGATGGAGAAAGGGGGCGAGCCATTGTTCGATGGAGTTACGAAAATCAAAGAGTTCTTTGTGAGCCTCCGTAATCTTTGCAAAATCTGAAAATTCAGATGCGGTTCGATTCAATTCATCCATCTGTTCTATCATTTCCACCGTCAACTGTGGAAGCTCCTCCAGCAGTTCCTTCGGGTTTCGATTTGCAATCTCGTTTATATAATCCAGCGTAAGCCTTAACGGAGTCAATGGATTTTTAATTTCGTGCGCAATGATGCGGGCCATCCGGAACCAGGCTTCATATCGTTCACTCTTCATCACATCCGTGAGATCTTCAGCCACAATGAGCATACGATCTCCATGTAAAGGAACCTGCTGAATCTGCCATTCCTGTCCGGCTGAGACCATCTTATTCTTGGCTTGAAGAATATCCTCCAGAGAGACCGTAGAGAGAAGGTTACGAAAAGCTTCATTTGCCTGCAGGATCGACTTGTATTTGTCCACAAGGGCCACAGCGGGAGGAAGATTGTCCACAAGAATCGCGAGGGATTCCTTTTCCTTGCGAAGTGTGTCCACCATGGAAACAAGAGCTTGAGAGAGAGTTTCCACCTCCCGGGCTCCATATTGAACGGAGAGATGGGAAAGTTCACCGGACATTACTGAACGTGCTTCCTGTGTCAGATGCAGCAGAGGAGAGACAATTTTCCTGGATGAGGCAAGAATGAAGAGAAGTAAAAGACCGAACAGGGTCAAACCCGTACCGGCCAGGATATCAAACCATCGCGGGAGAGCAGGAGCCAGATCCTCGCGGGGCCTGGAGAAGGCAACCTGTGTGAGTGATCCCGGGAGAGAGATGAGAATCATGCTCTGGGCACCGGAGACCATGGACACAAACCCGCTCTTTTCCAATTGTTCCAGGATGGAGGGGCGCAGATCCCGCAGAGTCGGCTCAAAGTCACCCAGACCCAGCAAGGTCGAATAGACAAGGTGCCCCTGACGATAGAGAAGAAGATGACTTCCGGCCAGTTCTGAAAGCAAATAACCAATCTGCGGATCATCGAGAGCCTGATCGTTCAGGAGTTGATCGGCCATTCGGGCAAGCTGATCCGCTCGTTGAAGGAATACCTGCTGCCTGACTTCAACCGATGAATAGGTCACGGTCATCCCCAGCAGGATCGCGATACAGATAAAGAACACAACAAGAGCACTCAATGCTGCTACGAGAAGCTGCCTGACCAGGGAACCTCTCGGAAAGGGACGGGTGGTAACCCAGAAGGTACACCCCAGGAGAAAGGCAAGACCCAGCAGGGTGAAGGGAAAGGTACGGAGATCGTCAGGGACGGCAAAGAGGTAGTAGTTGTTTCCATCTCTCACCCTGTAAATCCAGCCGGTCCCCCATCGATAGATCCAACGATCATATCCTGCACGCCAGGCGGGAGGTAACGCAGGTAAGAGTGGCCTGCCTTCATAGGAAAGTAATTCACCGTTTCTTCCGTAAAGAGAGAGCAGATGGTGCGGACGATGTCTTCCCTTCCAGGGAGACACATTCAATGGAATCCGGGGGTCATCCACCATCACCCTGGTGAGGACATTTCCCCAGGGACGTCCCTCCATTAATACGGGAAATGTTGCGTGATAAATGGGGCGCACATACCCGAACACCTGTTCTTCCGTCACCTGCCAGAACGATTCCGATTCAACCCCCACCTCGGGAATGGCCACGTTTGAATAGGTGGAGACGACTCTATCGTTACGGACCACGGAGAGAGAAACAAACGTGCCCCTGGCCAGAAGGCCACTCTCGCGGGCAAGAATGGAGGCCAGGGAATCCCAGTCCGTGAGGTACGCCGCATGGGGAAAGAGATTCGTAAGATCACAATCTTTAAAGAAGGTAATGACGGGACCGTTCAGGTACGCGAGCTGAAGAAGGCTTCGATGCACGGTCCTTCTGGCTTTCTGGAGCTCAATATCTCTTTTCTGAAAATCTTCCCTGGCATAGTGGGTAGGTACCAACGTCATAAAAACCAGGGTTAATGGCAAAAGAACCGGGCTGAGTGCCCCTCTCAGAACGACATATCCAACAAGGGCGACCACAATCAGCGCAGGCCACGGAAAGGGAAACCAGGGCGTCGACAGCATAAGCACAAGGACAATGCCGTTCAGGAGTAAAGAGGATGTTTTCCCGGGAGTTTCCTTTTCCCTGATGGAAATCATCAGGGAGGTCATCAGGATCAAACCTGCAATTACCCACCCCCAGAAGGGTTTTGAGGATTCTCCAAAATTTCCGGCCGCAATCAATGTAAGAAGGATGAAGGAACCGGTTACTGCCACGAAAATCAACCCCCGGAAAGTCCTGGTTCTCTTAATCAACCGGGGCCGCAGGAGCATGATGGTCCACCCGACAGCACACAGCGTCAGCAAGGTATCCAGAGCGGTTGCCATCCATGGGTACAGGAATGTGAGACTGAATTGAGTCGAATCCACATACCATCCCCTGAACCCCATGGAGGCCCAGGGCACGGGGATCAGGAGGATTCTCAAGAATAGCGGCGCCCAGAAAGGAACCCGTTTGATGGCCGATAAGATAAATCCAATCAGAAAAAGGATGCTCTGGCCGTACATCCATCGCACGGCTGAGGATTTAAGGGATGTAAAAGGCAGAGTCGATACCTTTACCTGAAGCATGGGGGGGACATTCTGCTCTTTCCAGAGGTAGACCGCTTCCGCCTGGGTGGTCTGTTCGAGGAGGGGGGCAAACTGTCTGAGAGGAAAATAGAGAACCTGATCGATCCCGAAGGTAAGAGGGGTCTTTTCCTGCGGAAGAGCAAGCAGAACCTCTCCTCCCTTCACTTTCTGTATCTTTGTTAGAAGCCATCCTTCCAGCGTCCAGGACAGAGCGGAATGGCCCGAAACGGGACGCCTGAGAATATGATGATTCCACCGCATGGCTGAACCCGATTCATCATAGAGGGTCCACCATCCGTGGAAATGAGCCCGTTCCATTACCCTGTCGATATCATCCGGTTGAACATAGTCGAGATTAGCCAGGGCACGTGCAACCGATTCCAGGCTTTCATATCGGATGTGAAGGTACTCCTGCAGCCGTCTTCCCTGATGTTCCAGAATCCTCTCTCCCAGGGTCCTTGGAGGAATGAAAGCCGTGATCAGCAAAACCATGACGGGAAGGAGCATGCCCCAGAGGAAACTGCGCCATCGTCGGGATCCCAGCCCAAGGACAATTCCCAGAATCAGGGAAAATAGTGCGGTCATAAGATCGATTTACAGGATATTTCCGAAAGAGACCAGGCCGATTCGCTCTGTTCCACAACAATCAGGCACGATTGCCGGGTTGTGACTCCTGAAATGGAAGTATAGGTCCATTCCGCAAGGTACAGACCCATGCCTTTGGGAGGATTTCCCAGGTTATATTCTTCGATCGTAAAGGTTTCCGTCTTTCCCGACCGGGAAAGCTCCCGGATGAGAACGAGAAGCTGGTCCCTTCCAAGATCGAGATCAGAGATATCGGCCGGGGGCAGCGAGACCAGGACGGTGTGCTCCCGCGAGATAAATGTGCTCCATATGTCCGGATTCAGACTCTGAAAACCCTCCTGAATGGAGGATGCGGGCTGAAGAAGAACGAGAAGAAGGAGCCCCTGAATCACTTCATCATGGGGATCTTTATGCCAAAACGCCGCGCCATATCCATCGCTTCATCATACCCCGCATCCACATGGCGCATGACCCCGGTCCCCGGATCCGTCGTCAGTACTCTTTTCAATCTCCTTGCCTGGGCTTGTGTACCATCCGCCACAACCACCATTCCCGCGTGTATGGAAAATCCCATCCCCACTCCCCCACCGTGATGAATGGAGACCCAGGTAGCCCCTGCGGCAGTGTTTAACATCGCATTTAACAGAGGCCAGTCCGCAATAGCATCACTTCCATCTTTCATCCCTTCGGTTTCCCGGTTCGGAGATGCAACTGAACCTGAGTCGAGATGATCACGGCCAATTACGATAGGAGCCTTCACCTCACCACGAGCGACAAGGTCGTTGAATACGAGCCCCATCTTATCCCTCTCGCCATATCCCAGCCAGCAGATTCTGGATGGCAGACCCTGAAATTTGACCCTCTTCTGAGCCATCTGGATCCAGCGTTTTAAAGGCTCATTATCGGGAAAGGTTTCCAGAACGGCCTGGTCGGTACGATAAAGATCTTCCGGATCTCCGGAGAGAACGGCCCAGCGAAAGGGACCCTTTCCCTGGCAGAAGAGGGGGCGGATGAAGAGCGGCACAAAACCCTTGAAATCAAAGGCATTGTTCACTCCCGCCTTCTTGGCCTGCGCACGGATATTGTTTCCGTAGTCGAAAGTGATGGAGCCCCGCTCCTGAAGCGTGAGCATACTCCTCACGTGCAGGGCCATCGTTTCATAGGATTTCTGGATGTAAGACTCCGGATCTGATTTTCTGAGCTGGAGTGCTTCCGGATAGGTCATGCCGCATGGTATATATCCGTTGAGCTCATCATGGGCACTGGTCTGGTCGGTCAAGGCGTCGGGAGTGATATTCCGCTCGATCAATCGAGTCAGTAGATCGGTCGCATTGACGGCCACACCAATCGACACGGCCTCTCCATGTTCTTTTGCCTCCAGGGCACGGTCGATGGCCCTGTCCACATCGTCAAAGGATTCATCCAGATATTCCGTATCGAGCCTTCTCCGGATTCTGTCGGGATCGATTTCCGCAGCCAGACACACTCCCCCTGCCATTGTGCACGCGAGGGGCTGAGCCCCCCCCATGCCTCCCAATCCGGCGGTAACGAGGAGACGACCCTTGAGACTCCCGCCGAAATGTTGTCTGGCACACTCATTAAAGGTCTCGTAGGTACCCTGGAGAATGCCCTGGGTCCCGATATAGATCCAGGATCCTGCAGTCATTTGTCCATACATGATGAGCCCGAGGGCATCCAGTCGTCTGAACTCTTCCCAGGTAGCCCAGGCAGGAACCAGGTTGGAATTGGCGATGAGGACTCTGGGTGCATCTTCGTGTGTTTTGAAGATTCCGACCGGTTTCCCTGATTGAACCAGAAGGGTTTCATCGGAATCAAGAGACTGCAGGGATCTGACGATCGCGTGAAATGCTTCCCAGTTGCGGGCAGCTTTACCACTGCCTCCATACACCACCAGCTCTTCAGGAATCTCCGCCACTTCAGGGTCAAGGTTGTTTAGCAACATCCGTAAAGGGGCTTCCTGAAGCCAACCCTTGCACTCAAGGTCCGTCCCCCTTTTTGCGTGAACGATTGTCATACCGACCTCCTGAAATCGTTAAATCTTAATTATCCCCTGCCCCGAGCACAGGTGATCCACCAGGGCCTTCATCGTGCCTCCTTCCACCTCCTCTATCGTTGTGAGGTCCATGTGGTTCAAACAGGTTCCGCATGCATAGAGGTGGACTCCCCGTTCGCGAAGGATCCTCAGGTAACAGGCTACAGGAGAATCTTCTGTACAGAGGCGCACTCCCGTATTGTAAAAATAGATCGATTCGGGCAGGGTATCTGCATCACTCAAGGATGTAAAGAATTTTTCAATCAGAATCGACCCGAGTTCATCATTCCCCCGCCCCATCACGTCACTGTCGACCAGAAAGGTCGTCATTCATCGTCCTTATCTTTACGGGCGATTCGGACGATACTCACAGTATCCCTCTGAATGAATGCAGCGGCACAGTCGGAACAGAGGTGGAGTTTCTGACCCTGGACGTCCATGCCGGGGGGGGTCTTCTTGATTATGTATTCAGCGGAGTTCTGATGGCAGCGTTCGCATTTCATGCCTGTATTGTACCCCACCCGAAAGATGGGGCCAAGCCCTTCAACAACGCCCGATTATGAGATACGCCAGGATTCTGCCTGAGTGCGGATTGGAAAGAAAACCAAAGTTTATGATCCCCGGGGATCATGATGTTTTATTGCAGATTGGAGAGACCCTTCTGCAGACGCATCAGGACACGCTCTTTGCCAATTAGAGATAACACCTCGTAGATGCCAGGACCTACCGGCTGACCGGTCACCAGAACCCGGATGGCATTATTGATGAGACCCATCTTCACATTTTCCCGCTCACAAAAGGAAGTAATCGCAGCGTCAAGGGGATCGTGCTCAAAGGGGTCGATCTCTTCCAGTAAAGAAATGACCTTCGGAAGCAAATCCAGCAAAGGCTCCGCCTGCTTAAGGACACGTTTTTCATACCCTGCCGGATCCATGGCGTATTCATCAGAAAGGTAGGCCCGGCCCAGCGTGGCAAAGTCTTCCAGAGAAAAAAATCGCTGACGCAACTGGTCCATGCATCGGATAAACCAGTTTCGACATTCATTCTCAAACGAATCAGACCAGAGATCGTGCTTCTGAAGTATCTGCCTGATCCAGGGGATGAGTGTTTCGATCGGCGTGGAAGAGATGTACTGGCCGTTCATCCATATGGCTTTTTTATCCGTCCACTCCCCTCGCGACTCGTCAAAGTTAAAGACGGCGTTCGCGCGGTTGACACGGGAGAGATCAAAGAGTTCAACCAGCTCGTCCATGGACATGATCTCCCGGTCCTCACCGGGATTCCATCCCACGAGGGAGAGAAAATTTACAAAGGCGTGAGGCAGAAATCCACGATCCCGGTATGCTGTAACGGAAACGACTTCACCGTGCTTGCGTTTCGAAAGCTTACTCTTGTCCGGAGCCAGAATCAGGGGAAGGTGGGCAAATTCAGGAGTAGGTTTTCCCAGCGATTCATAAAGAAGTATCTGCTTGAAAGTATTGGCCAGATGGTCCTGGCCCCGGATGACGTGGGAAATATTCATGGAGGAGTCATCCATAACCACGCTTAAGTTATAGAGGGGAGAACCGTCCGGCCGCACCATGGCAAAGTCTTCCATCTCCGCCGTGGACCGCTCCTGGGGTCCGTAAACCAGGTCCTGAAAGGATACGATTTTACCGGTCTCCCGGGGAACCCGAAAGCGGATCACGTAAGGAACACCCCTCTCAGCCATAGCCTTCGATTCCTCCGGATCCATGGATCGGTACCGCTCATCGTACCGCCAGGTCTTTCCCTCCTTCATGAAGGCTTCCCGCTGTTCTTTCAGCTCGTCGGATGTGGCAAAGCAGCGGTAGGCGGCACCCTGATCGATGAGGCGATTCGCGGCTTCCACGTGATCCTTGAGACCCTGACTCTGATAGAAGGGACCTTCGTCCCAGGAAAGTCCCATCCACTCCATGCCTTCCAGGATCGTGGCGATCGCGGCCTGCGTGGACCGTTCAACATCGGTATCCTCGATCCGAAGGATAAAGGTTCCTCCACGCTTGCGGGCGAAGAGGTAATTATAGACGGCGGTTCGGGCTCCTCCGACGTGGAGGTATCCCGTGGGGGATGGAGCAAATCGTACTCGGACAGTCATAGCGCGGTATGGTACAGGAAGGTCATGCCCGTGTAAAGCACGAGGAGGCTAACTCGCCACCTGCATGGCCTTTTCAATTTTCGCCCATGAATCTTTCAGGGTGACGCTCCGGTTAAAGACCGGACCGCCCCTGGAGGAATCCGGGTCAACGGTGAAATATCCCTGGCGTTCAAACTGCAGGAAGTCTCCCACCCTGAGCTCCGCCGCGGCGGGTTCGATGCGGGCATTGTCCAATACTTCAAGGGAATCCGGATTGATCCCTTCCTTGTAATCCTGACCCTCCGGAACATCCTCAGGATCCTGGGAGAGAAAGAGATGATCGTAGAGCCTGAACTCCGCAGGAACGGCGTGCCTGGCGGAAACCCAGTGGAGGGTGGCCTTCACCTTCCTGCCGTCCGGGGAATCCCCTCCCCTGGTTTCCGGATCGTAAGTGCAAAGAAGCTCAATAATCTCACCTGTTTTCGGATCTTTCACAACATCATTGCAGGTGATGTAATAGGCGTATCGAAGGCGGACCTCTCTGCCGGGGGACAGGCGGTAAAACTTCTTTGGTGGATCCTCACGGAAATCTTCCTGCTCGATATAGAGCTCCCGGCAGAAGGGCACCTTACGGGTTCCACCTTCCAGATCCTCCGGATTATTGATGCAATCCATAGACTCGACCCGGTCTTCCGGGTAGTTCGTGATGGTGACTTTCAGAGGACGGGCCACACCCATGTAGCGGGGAGCCCGGCGATTGAGATCTTCACGGAGGCAGTGCTCCAGCAGGGCAATATCGACGGTACTGTCCCTCTTGGCTACACCGATACGATCACAGAAATCGCGGATCGATTCCGGTGTGTACCCTCTGCGCCTCAGTCCTGACAACGTGGGCATTCGAGGATCGTCCCACCCGGAAACAATTCCGCTTTTCACCAGTTCGAGAAGCTTGCGCTTGCTCATAACCGTGTGGGTCAGGTTGAGGCGAGCAAACTCGATCTGCTGGGGGGCATGGATGCCCAGTTCCCGGATAAACCAGTCGTATAGGGGCCGATGGGCCTCGAACTCCAGCGTACAGATGGAGTGGGTGATTCCCTCGATCGAATCGGACTGCCCGTGGGCCCAATCGTAGGTTGGATAGACACACCATTTGTCCCTCGATCGTGGGTGAGAGGCATGGAGAATCCTCACCATGACCGGGTCCCTCATGTTTAGATTCGGATGGGCCATGTCGATGCGGGCCCGGAGAACCCTTGCTCCGTTGGGAAATTCTCCGGCCTTCATTTTCTCGAAGAGATCAAGGTTTTCTTCTATGGTTCTCTTTCGGTACGGACTTTCTTTTCCAGGTTCGGTGAGCGTTCCCCGGTATTCCCGAATTTCATCGGGAGTGAGGTCGCAAACGTACGCTTTTCCCTTCCGTATCAGGGCAACCGCCCACTCGTAGAGCTGCTCGAAGTAATCGGAGGCGTAGAACTCCCGGTCCTCCCAGTCAAATCCGAGCCAGCGGACATCGTGCCGGATCGCGTCGATGTACTCCTGATCTTCCTTCAGGGGGTTCGTATCGTCGAATCGCAGGTTGCACTTCCCGCCATACTCCGCCGCCAGGCCGAAATTCAGGCAGATCGCCTTGGCGTGACCGATGTGGAGATAGCCGTTCGGCTCTGGGGGAAAGCGGGTGTGGACCCGGCCGTCATTCTTCCCGTTTTTCCGGTCCTCATTGATGATCTGCTTGATGAAATGAACCGGGGAAGATGTCTTTTCTCCCGACGCCTCACTCTCTGTAACCGCAGCCGATCTTTTGGAATCATGTTCATTGACCATACAAAGCCTCTTTCATGTTCAGAACTTCCGAAGCAAAAATTGTAACACAGGAGAAGCCTGTGCGCCGGTCATCGGGAAAGGAGTGAGGGGAATACAGGAAGCTTTGCATCGAATAATCGAGTCCGCATCGTGCTAGAATGGGGACATGGCAAGGGGATCCGGTCTAATTCTAATTCTGTCGTATTTTATTTCGGGTATCTCCCTCAACCTTTCTGCCGCCGGCCCCTGTGCCACAAAGCTGAGTTCAAATTTCACCTGCGCCACGATTACCCTGGACCAATCGGAGTTTACGGGACCGGGCCCCTATCCCCTCACCTTTCACGTCATTCCCACTGCCGACAACCCTCTGTACCTGTGCGAATTCAGGTTTTTTGCCCCTTACCTGGTTGTCCAGGCGGTTTCGACAAACCAGGGAGACGAACCCGACCTGATACCATCCGACTTCCCCATTTTCAACGACTGGGCCACGAGCTACACTCTCAAATCTCTGCCAAGAATTCCAGTCCAAAACGAACTTACATTTACAATCTGGGTGGAAAGCCATGCCCGGTACCAGGAATTAAGGTCACCCTTCCAATTTTCCGTGGAGTTTTCTGACTCGCAGAGTTGTCCACACAACGGAACGACCTGGAGCAGCTTGCGGGATGTACTATCGGTTACCCGCATGAGAGATGACTGCCTCGACCTGTCGATCGAACTGAGTACCTACTTCTGGAACCAGGATGAAACGGGAACGATGCGCTTTTCCGCGATCAATCACTGCGGACGAGTCATGGGTTCAGATTCAGAAACAGGCATGGGAATGGTTCTGTACACCGGTGCCTTTACCCCTGTCGTGTCGATATCCGAATCGAACGCGACGGGTTGGATCCAGGATGAATGGGGGTATACGAACGCCTATTTTGCTCCGCTGCAGCCAGGGGAAGAGGCATGGATCGAGGTGACCGTCACTGCGAAGCGGCCCAATCTCAGCGACCAGCCGGGCCATACCTTTCCTTCCATCTATTGGTTTGAAGAACATTCCCTCTATGATGGAATGACGTACCGGGACTTCCATCAGACGTCGAACTATGTTTGCAATAAAGATGATGACGGACAAAGGACCCGAAGGACCGAATCAAGACTCGAGATTGGGACAGAACTCCCATGAGTGTCCAACGGGGTTTGTTGCTCACACTTTTCATCTCGGCCCATCTCTTCGCCGGACACGACAATCCTGTCTGTAAGGTCACCGATTCCCTTCGAATCTGTATCGACGGGCCCAATAAGATCCTCCAGGGAGAAGAACCTGTGTACAGGATCTGCTTTACGAATGTTTCGACTCAGCTGGATTGGTGGACAACAGGGATTGGAAACGCCTATTCCCTGATCAAACGATACGATTCATCGGTCGTACTGTTGACAACTGAATATCCCCATCCGACAAATCCGTCATGGTACAGCCATTCCCTTCACGTTGGGCCTCTCGAACCCGATCAGACAACCTGTGTGGATCTAAAGCTACTGCAGACCAACAATGAAAGGGAAACATGGGATCTTTGGAATCATAATCTTGTGATCACGGTAAATCATTCCGCAAAGAAACTTGTACCCTTTTTCTATAATCAGCCGGATCTTGGAATTGTACAAATGATAAATGGACCGAGCCGTGTTGAAGCAGAGCGACGGGTTTCATTTACGTACATCCTGGAAAACCGGACCGGGTACGATCTTTCTGTATCGACGGATAACGTCCCCACATGGCAAATCTTCCTCCCGAACGGTATTCTGAATCCGCAAATAAAAGCTTCCACTCTGCCGCCCCCCGAAATGGAAACGATTTCCTCCGAGCTTTTTTTCTGGGGCTCAGCCTTTCTTAGGTACACGTTTTCTCCTGTACATCTTGAACCTGGAGCAATGCACTCCGTCACAATCGAGTTTTCCATCCCGAAAGATTGGTTTTTCCCGGATACCTATTCTGCACTCCCCCTGCTTACCCTCTTCATTAACAGGAACAGCTCTCCCGACGATGACATCCCCTTCATCCACACCTTTCAGACCTCCAGCTTCATCGTCCTGGAATCTCTAACTCCATAAAAACAAAAAGGGCGCCCTTCGGCGCCCCGGTAACATGTTATTTCCTGTATGGATGTCAGTCGCGGGAAATCCGTTTGGCAACGGAGATCTGGGTGTGGGCCTTCAAAAGCTGAGCCCTGGCTTTAACCAGTTCCTGCCCGTAGGTCTTCTGCATGGCTTCCTGGGCGACCCGGGCCTCTTCTTTTGCCTTTTCCACGTCAATTTCTTCCGGCTTTTCAGCCTCCTCCGCCAGGATGATGATTCTGTCAGGAAGGATCTCTGCAAAGCCATGGCTGATCGCGAGGTACGATTCCCTCACCCCCGTCCGATATCGGAGCTCTCCGATTCCCAGGGTGGCCAGAAGAGGCGCATGCCCCGGCAGAATCCCAGCTTCACCTTTGAAACCCGGAAAAAAAACGCTATCCACGTCGGAATCAACAAGTTTCCGGGTCTGGGTGACGATTTCCAGCTTCATCAGGCAGCCTCATCCGCGAGACGTCTGGCCTTTTCCACGGCTTCCTCGATGGTTCCCACCATGTAGAAGGCCTGTTCGGGAAGGTCATCGTGCTGGCCCTCCACAATGGCCTTGAAACCCTTGATCGTATCTTCGAGTTTGACGTATTTTCCGGCCATACCCGTGAACTGTTCCGCGACATGGAAGGGTTGAGAGAGGAATCGCTGAATCTTCCGTGCGCGTGCAACCGTGATCTTATCGTCCTCTGACAGTTCTTCCATACCCAGGATCGCAATGATGTCCTGAAGATCCTTGTATCGCTGGAGAATTTCCTGGACGCGCCGGGCCACCATGTAGTGTTCATCTCCGATAATCCTTGGATCCAGAATCTTGGAGGTAGAAGCCAGGGGATCCACAGCGGGATAGATCGCCAGCTCGGCAATCTGTCGGGAAAGTACCGTAGTGGCGTCCAGGTGAGCGAAGGTCGTGGCCGGCGCAGGGTCGGTAATATCGTCCGCGGGAACGTAGATGGCCTGAACCGACGTAATCGAACCTTTTTTTGTAGTCGTGATCCGCTCCTGCAGTTCACCCATTTCAGTGGAAAGGTTCGGCTGGTACCCTACGGCCGAGGGCATACGGCCAAGCAGGGCGGACACTTCGGATCCGGCCTGAACGAAACGAAAGATATTATCAATAAACAGCAGTACGTCCTGTCCCTCAGCATCACGAAAGTATTCCGCAACGGTAAGCCCCGTGAGACCAACCCGCAGACGGGCGCCCGGGGGTTCGGTCATCTGGCCATAGATCAGAGCGACCTTGGATTTTCCGGGCTGAAGCTTGATTCTGCCCTTTTCATCACGGATGATTTCCCCGTCCTTATCCTTCTCTGCGGCGATAACGCCCGCTTCCTGCATCTCGAGCCAGAGGTCGTTTCCTTCACGGGTCCGCTCCCCTACGCCTGAAAAGACGGAGTAGCCGCCGTGCTTTAAGGCAACGTTGTTGATCAGCTCCATAATGAGAACGGTTTTGCCAACTCCGGCTCCCCCAAAGAGTCCGGTCTTTCCACCCCGGGTGTAGGGCTCGAGGAGATCAATAACCTTGATACCGGTTTCAAACATCTCTGTCTGGGTCGATTGTTCATCCAGAGAGGGGGGCTCCCGATGAATGGGCCAGCGTTCGGAACCTTTCACTTCACCGAGAAGATCAACGGGGTCACCGACAACGTTCAGCACCCGCCCGAGGGTTTCCTTCCCAACGGGGGTTGTGATGCCCTTTCCGGTATCCAGGGCATCCATGCCTCGCACCATTCCATCCGTCGGGTGAAGGGCGATACATCGCACAATACTTTCCCCGAGATGTTGAGCGACCTCGGCGATGACCCGGATGGGAGGTTCTGCTTTGGTATCTTCAATCAGAATAGCTGAATAGATTTCCGGAAGTTTGTCCTCAGGAAACTTCACGTCGACTACGGGGCCAACAATTCGTACGACAGTACCAACATTCATCCTTTCCTCCTTCATCCGGCCTGGGATCCCGAGACAATTTCAATCAATTCTTTTGTAATGGCTGCCTGACGTGTCCGGTTATACACAAGTGTCAGGGAATCAATCATTTCTTCTGCGTTACGGGTGGCACCCTCCATGGCTGTCATCCGGGCTGCATGCTCCGACGCGGCCGATTCCGACAGAATCCTCCAGATCTGAAACTGAACGTAACGTGGGAGCAAATCGTTCAGGATAGAGACCTCATCGGGTTCGTAGAGGTATTCAACACCGTGTCCGCCGGAGAATTCTCCCGGATCTATGGGAAGAATCCTTCGTTCTGTCACCCGCTGAACCGACATGGAGACAAATTCGTTGTACACAATATAGACACCCTGAATCTCTCCCCTTTCAAAGGGAGCTACAACATCCTCCGCGATCGCCTTTGCGTGTTCCGGCTTCAGATCACCAAATACTCCGTCATAGCTTTTCAGGATAGGGTGAGGGTGGTGCTTAAAATAGTCTCGGCTCTTCTTTCCTACAAGGATCATTTCCGAATGCCACTCAGGGTGGTTTGCATAAAAGTGTTCCACGGCCCGGAAGGTATTGCTGTTGAACGACCCGCAAAGACCACGTTCCCCGGACAGGACAATCACAATGACCTTTTTCATTTCACGAGGCTCTCGCAGCATGGGATAATGTGCAGGATCAATCCGCGTAACCAGGCTTCCCAGGACTTCCTCCAGGGCGGCCGCATAGGGGCGCGCTGCATGTACCCTGTCCTGGGCACGGCGCAGTTTCGCAGCAGCCACCATCTTCATGGCCCGCGTAATCTGCTGGGTATTGCGGACCGATCGGATCCGCCTTCGTATATCCCTGAGATTAGCCAAGGACAGACTCCGGGTGTTCCTTGGCGAAACGCTCCGAAAATGTTTTACAGGATTCCTTCAGCTTGACCTCGAGATCTCCATCGATGTCCTTTTTCTCCTTCAACGCCTTCAAAAGATCGGTTTTTTCCTCTTTGAAGTAGGCATGGAGTTCTCGCTCGTAGAGATTAACGGCTTCAATGCGCACTGTATCGATAAAACCGCGGGTTCCGGCAAAGATGGAAGCCACCTGCATTTCGACATCCATGGGCACGTACTGGGGCTGTTTCAGCAATTCGGTCAACCGTTCACCCCGGGCTAACTGGCGACGGGTTGCGACGTCCAGATCGGAGCCAAATTGGGCAAATGCGGCAAGCTCCCTGAATTGCGCCAGATCCATACGGAGGGTTCCCGCCACCTTGCGCATGGCTTTAATCTGCGCACTGCCTCCGACCCGGCTCACCGACAGACCCACATTGACGGCGGGCCGGATTCCGGAAAAGAAGAGATCGCTTTCGAGGTAAATCTGACCATCCGTGATCGAAATGACATTGGTGGGAATATAGGCCGATACGTCACCCAGCTGCGTCTCGATAATCGGGAGAGCGGTAAGAGACCCACCACCCAGCCGTTTGTCCAGGTTCGCCGCTCTCTCCAGCAGACGGCTGTGAAGATAGAAAACATCACCGGGGTAGGCTTCACGGCCGGGGGGACGCCGTAGAAGAAGGGAGATTTCCCGGTAGGCCTGGGCGTGCTTGGTCAAATCGTCATAGACACACAGGGCATCTTTCCCCTCATACATGAAGTATTCGCCCATGGCACATCCGGCATAGGGCGCCAGGTACTGGAGGGTAGCCGCGTCGGAAGCAGAAGACGTAACCACGATGGTGTGATCCATGGCTCCGTGCTGTTCAAGAGTCTTGATGACCTGAGCCACGGTGGATTGCTTCTGGCCGATAGCGACATAGATGCAGACAACATCTTTCCCTTTCTGGTTGATAATGGCGTCCACTGCAATTGCAGTTTTTCCTGTCTGTCGATCGCCGATGATGAGTTCACGCTGTCCACGACCAATCGGAATCATGGAATCAATCGATTTCAGACCCGTCTGCAGGGGCCTCTTGACCGGCATACGATCGACAACACCCGGAGCAATCCTCTCGACGGGGTAAAATGATTCTGTCTTGATCGGTCCTTTTCCGTCCAGAGGCTGACCCAGGGGATTGACGACACGACCGAGCATGGCTTTACCAACGGGAACCTCGACAATGCGTCGAGTTCGTTTCACGAGTTGACCCTCGGCAACTTTCTGGAATTCCCCCATAAGGACCGCGCCCACGCTGTCCTCATCCAGGTTCAGTGCGATACCATAGATATCTTCACCAAAATCGATCAGCTCTCCCGCCATGACCTTTTCGAGGCCGTAGATGGTGGCAATTCCATCCCCTACGCTCATTACGGTGCCAACTTCTTCCAGATCAACATCGGGTTTGTGACCCTCCAGTTGTCGTTCCAGGATTTCAGTAATCTCTTTTGCCTCAAGAGCCATGGAGTTTTCCTCCCGTCAGTTTTTTCAGGTAACCTTTCATGCTCGCATCAATCAGGTAACTTTCCGACCTGATGACAAATCCTCCCAGGATGGAGGGATCGATCACAACTTTGAAATGGGGATCCCGGCCGATCAGGGTCTTCACACGGCCCCGGATCGTTTCGATTTCCTTTTCGGATAGCTGGTGGGGGACAGTCAATGAAGCGACGAGTCCACCCTGCTCCTCCACCTGAAAATCCTTCAGCGTACCGAGAATGTCGGTGAGAATTCCCAGGGCATATCGGCGCATAAGAAAATCCATAAATCTCTGCACCAGAGGGTGGGAATTTTCCGTTAGTTTCCGAACTACCTCAGCCCGATTCCGGATGGGGATAAGTGGATTTTGGAGATTACGGATATAGTCCGGCCTGGAATTCAGGCCCTGGTTGAGCTTTTCCAGATCACGCATGGCGTCGTCCAGGACCTTTTCATTCCGGGCCGCGTTATAGATCGACCGGGCATAAATTCGAACGGTAGCCCGGTTCATGAGGAAATCTCCTCAAGCATTCGTTCGGCAAAGGCTTTTCGATCCTTATCCTCAATCTGCTCCGTCAGGATCTTTTCCGCCATTTTGGAAGAGAGTGCGAGAGTTTCGGAGCGCAGGTCTTCCCGGGCCACACGAAGCTGCTGTTCGATGGCATGATCCACCATCTTCTTCTGCGTTTCCAGATCTTTTTTCAGAGTTTCACGAGCTTCCTGTTCAAGTCTATGGATTTCCTGCTCAAAGCGCTCCTGAATGACCTTTTCTTCCATCTCGTAGGATTTGATCCGTTCTTCCAGGTCAGTGAGCAGATTCTCAGACCGTGCTATCTTATCCTTTGCCCCCTGAATCTCATCGGTAATCGCCTCATCCCGGGATTCAAAAAATTGCCGGATCGGCCTGGCGATGAGGAGAAAAAGAAGGCCAAAGAAGAGGACAAGATTCAGGGCCTTCAAGACCACCGTAAGCATAGTGTCCCCACCCCCATGGGCTTCCGAAGCCATTAACGGTGCCGAGAAGACGAGGAATGCAATAAGAAACGCTGTCCTACGCAACTTTCCTCCCCAGGATCCGCTCGGCAAGAGTGACAGCCAGCTGCCTGGCAAACGCTTCAAGATCCTTCTGGGCCTTATTTCTCTCCGATTCGATCTTTCCCAGGGCTTCTTCAAGACGGGCATCTGCGTCTTCCCGGGCCTTTTTCAATACCACAGCCCTCTCGTCGGACAGCCGGGCACGCACCTCATCCCGTTTAACTCGAAGAGATTCACGTAGAGTCCGGATTTGCGTTTCTCGCTCTTCAACGGTTTTGTTAACTTTTTCCTCTGCATTCTCCAACCGGGCGTCAGCCTCGGCTATGGCCTTTTCTCGACTTTCCATCACTCCATATAGCGGCTGAAAGACGTTCCGATCCAAGACAAAATAGGCGAGCCAGAACATCACCATCATGGGAACAATGGAAAGATCGAAAGGAACTCCCGGAATCATCTCATAGGGAAGAATTCCCTTTGCATTCAGCACAAAAGCGAGAACGCATACACCGATCACCATCACGGGAAGGAGGTACCGATACAATCGTTTCATAAGGGACATTTTCTACCATAAAGAGGGGGAAAGGTCAACCTTTTCGCCCCTTTAGTGACAAGCTGCTATCCATTCTCGACTCCATGGTTCAGATTCGCCAGCGTCAGTATTCGGTGTACCGCATCCTCGGGATTCTCGGCTTCCAGAACATCCTCAATCGGGAAGAGGGGATGGGCAAGCTTCCAGGAATGCAGGAGAACGACGGGTTTCCCATTCTTTCTGGCGAGAGCGATCTCCGAGAGGGTTCCCCAGCCGCCCCCGATGGCAATGATGCCATCGGAACTCAGAACATTCAGCACATTTCTGGCATCACCCAGACCCGTAAAGATGGGAATCGAAACGTAGGGATTGGGGGGTGATTCAGATGGGTTTCGTCCTGGAAGAATTCCCAGGACCATTCCTCCCGATTCCGCGGCTCCCCGGGCAGCCGATTCCATCACACCGCCCCGTCCTCCGCAGAGGAGGATAATCCCCTTTTCCGCCAACATTTGCCCGACACGATAGGCCTGCCGGGCCTCCCCCTCGGAGCATACGTGTCCACCCATGATCCCGATAATGAGGGATGCAGAGGATACGTTCACCGGGGAGCAGGTCAGAAACGCAGACGAGCGGCGACGTCAGTGCCGTCAAGGGACATACAGACTTCCACCCGTCCCCCGTCTTTTTCGACTTTGTTTACCGTGGCATCCACAAGATCCGAGGTCGTGACGTCCCCGCCGCATATGGGACAGCCAAGAGGTACTTTTTCGCCAAGCACATCACAGGCGGGGCAGAGCCATCCCGGCTTGGAATCTCCAGCCTGCAAAAACAGAGTGGAGATTCTGGATTGGTTCACGGCAGGCACAATCTGATCCCATCCTTCCAGAAGAGACCCGGACGAACGAAGCTTGATGAGCTCCTCATGCGCTTTTGCCTCTTCGGATTTGCGGATGATATGCACGGCCGAGTGGATCATCTCCTCCACTCGCTCCCCGATATCCAGGGTGAGCGTACCTGCAATTCGATCGGTGACCCGTCGCGGGAGCGTCTTTGTGAATTGAGAGAGGATGTGATCCTGTCCTGACAGGACCACGCTGGCAAAGGATTGAGCATCCCAGATTTTCACCACGGATTCGGCTACATTTTTGAGATGTCTCAGCATATGTTCTTCGGTATGCCTCTGGTATCGAGCCTGGGCCCACCCTCCCCCATCGGTACGTCCCGGGAAATCCTCCGAAATGATCGTTTCTTCCGCTGTGGCTTCGGGAGTAATTCGAATGATTCGACCTTTGTCAGAACTGACCGCGACCAGCAGTGTACTTTCATAATCGTCCACGATCCTGGCCAGCTGACGGAGGTTGGGCGTGCTTCCCAGAGACCACTGGTCCCGCACGGGAACCCAAGTCTGAACATCCGCTTTGAGTCCAATAGCAGAGCAGGTAAAAATCGCGATCCCATGAGTCGTGGGTCGAACATGGTTCTCCAGATAATCCTGGATTTCCTTGATATCTCTGCTGAGGGATTTCTCAAGACCTCTCCGATCAATTTCCTTCTGCATGTTTTTTAGAAAAATTCTTACGCGGTCCAATTCCTTGGCTTCGCGATGGGAATAGTGAAGGTACAGAGAGATAATGGGAACATCCTTACTGCGAGCTTCGCTGAGCTGTTTTATTTTATCTTGCAATGACATGGAGTGTAGCCTCCTTACGGAACGGCTTCTTCTGAATCCACCTCTGCCATCTTACGTTCGTATTCCTCCATCTCTTTATCTGCTTTGATGTTATTCTGGAATTTATTCTTGGCATCTTTTTCAAACTGAACCATCTTGGCATCGCCAATCTGTTCGTAGATTTTAATGGCATCGTCAAACTGCTGCAGCTTGTGGTGGTTATAGGCCATTTGCTCAAAGGCATTTTTCTGCTTGGCCTTGGGAAGAAGTTCAATCGCTTTTGTGAGTTCTTTCTGTGATTCTTCATACCTGCCCAGGAGACTCAGGGCCTTTCCCGCGTAGAAATACGAGTACCCGTCCTTAGGATTAACCGATTTCGCCTTGCCGAATTGCTGAAGCGCATCTTCAAGCATCTTGGCTCCAAGCATGGTCTCACCCGCTAGCAGGATCGTGTCATAGGTGGGGTCGGACTGTGCAACTTTCCTGGCTTCCAGAGCAGCTTTCTTATACGCGTCCACCTTGGCCTCCCCGCTCTTTCTCCGAGCTTCCTGGTTCAGAGACTGAACATACCAGTATCCTGCCCGGTCACTTTCCACGCCGGCTTCAATGGCAGTTTTCAGATTGGCTGACGCCTTCGTATAATCTCCATTCTGGTAATGAGCCAGTCCTCCGTAATAGAGAGCGTTCTTGTCCTTATCGATCTTAATCGCCTCATCAAAGTCGGCTGCTGCAGCGGGGTGGTTTCCCGTTTGATAGTAGGCGAGACCCCGCTGGTAATGGACATTGAAACGGACCTTACTGTTTTGTATGGAAGAAGCCTTGACACCTTTGAGGGTGTCCGCAACCGCTTTAAAATCTTTCTTTGCAAAATAGAGGTTGCTTAAGGTCAGTGCAAGGTTGGCATCCGAAGGATTGAGAGAGAAGGCCTTTTTCAGACTTTGCAGCGCTTTATCATTCTGCTTTAGCTTCAGATAGCAGAGACCCAGCATCTGGTGTCCCTGGTACTGATCGGGAGCCTGATCCACTACTTCCTGGAAAAAGACAATGGCCTGTTCGTAGTCGCCGCGTTGGAACATCACCATCCCATCCTCGTATCCGGCGAACAGAAAGGAAGTCAATACGAAGATGAAGAAGGCAACTGACTTCACATGCCTCATGGGGTTTCCTCCTTAGGTTTGAGTTCGACAAGTTGCTGTGTGATCAGTCCGTAGAGGATCTTGGCCACATCAAATGTGCTCCAGTTCAGAACCTTCGACACTTCTCCGATGGATTTCACACCATCCATCTGGGTCACAACGGACCACTCGTATGGGGAAAGAATCACCTCTTTCTGCCAGTTTGGACGGTAGATCAGGTGAGGCACCAGATCCTCGGACGGAATCTTCTTTCTCAGGATCCTCCATTCATCCAGACGTCGGGCCGCCTCCATCAGCAGGTTGGTATTACTCTTCTGAATGGTTGTTTTTTCCGGCTCGACACCCGGCTGAAAGTGAAAATCTCCTTCCGGCCAGATACTCAAGGCATAGATGGCTTCTTCCCCTTCGAGAGCAAGATAGACCGCATGAACGATCTGCCCTTCCCTTAGATAGATCTCTCCCCGCTCTTCACCCTTCTCAAGGATGAATACTCCTGTTTTCCCGGAAACGCTGACAAGCTGAATAATGTCAGGTAAGGGAATCTCTTTTAGAGATCCTTGAAAGGCCATAAGGCTCCTAGTCGATACTGAACTTAACCGTTACCGTGTAATAGACCTTCACGGGCAGACCCGTGGATTTCCGGTACGCCGGTTTGAATTTCCATTTCTGTACCGCGTCAATCGCAGCTTCCGTGCAGCCCATGGGAAGACCACGAAGCACCTTCACATCTTCGACTCTTCCTTCCCGGGTTACGGTAAGCTGGAGAATGACAATTCCCTGGATTCTAGCCTTTCGAGCAATTTCCGGATAGAGAGGCTGTGGAGCGTCGAGCTTCTCCGGAGCCTCAATATCCCCTCCAACATTAATTGGCTTTTCCTCGATGGCGGGTGGCGCCTCCGGGACACCGAAGAGTACGTCCATATCCGGGGGAATTTCATCCGCAATTTCGGGCTCGGGTTCTCGAATGGGCTCCGGCTCATCCGGGGTCGGATCGGGAATCGGTACCTTTTTCGTCTTTGGCTTGGGAATCTGCTGTTCCTTTGGCTTCTCCGGAGGTTTAAACTTCGGTGGCTTCATGACGAAAATACGCGTCTGCTGTTCGGAAATCTGAGCCTGATTCGCACCTTCAGGAAAGTGCCAGGCGAAAAGAACGACGTGTATGATCACCGCGATGACAAGAGCGATGTAGGTGTGCTTTGCGTCTTCCTTGGATTCGCGTGCCAGGGTTTCCAGAAAGGCTCGTTCGTGCTTAATAGCTGTTGGTTTCGTCATGATCAACCCCCGAAAAAGTCGATGCCGAACTGGGCGGAAATACCCTCGAGCTCACGCTTGGTGGGAATGGAAATATTCTTTACGGGGATTCCGATCTTGGCTTCAGACTGCCGCAGTTCATCGAAAACCGCCACCATGTATTTGTAGGGTGTCTCCGGTAAGGGGATGAGGATGACCGGTTTTTCCTTGTTGGCCTCAAGCTTGGGCTTGAGATACTCAAGAATCCCGCTCACCAGCATCGGTTTCTGGTCAACCAGAAGGGAGCCATCGGGCATCACCTTAATTTCAACGGACTCTTCAGCTTCCTGCTGCGCAGGCTGATCATCCTTTGGCAGGGTGAAGTCGAGACCCCGTGTCGCGGAAAAGACGGTGGTCACCATGAAGTACACAATAAGAAGGAAGGCGATATCCGCCATGGAAGATGTCGGGATCTCCTCATTCGATTGTCTTCGCCTGATTTTCATGAGGAACCTCCTTCCACTTCCTCCTGGTTTGTAAGGAGGAAGATATTCTTTGCGTGGGCCTGCTTCAGGTAATCAATGACTTCGTCGACTACTTTGTAAGGCGTATCCTCTTCGGCCTTGATCACGAAGGGCTTTTCAGGATTGCCGGAAGTCACCGCCAGCGCATAGGAAAGGATCTCTTCCGCTGTACTCACGGGCTGAGACATATCCTCTCCATTCGAGAAGCGGATAACTCCCTGTTTGTCCACAGAAACGTATGCAGATTTTTTGGGAATTTCATTCCTCTCCATCGATTTGGGAAGGATGACCTGCGCCCTGTCCACCTCTACATTAAAGGTGAGGATGAAGAATACAATCAGAAGGAAAGCAATATCCGCCATCGAAGCGGTGGGAATCGAGGAAGTCGGGGCGAATTTAGACCGAATTTGCATGGTCCCTCCTCACGATCCTAAAACGTTGCCTTCGCTCGCTTTTCCTTTATCGATTTCAGCAAGGGTTTCCATCAGGATATTGGAAGAAGTTTCAATGTCCCTGACGAACTTGTTAATTCGGCTGGTGAAGTAGTTATATGCCAGCTGCATCGGGATGGCGATAAAGAGACCCGCGGCCGTGGTAATCAGAGCTTCAGAAATACCCTGAGCGACAAGTGCGGGATTGGAAAGACCGGCCTTGGCAAGAGCGTCAAAGGACTTGATCATACCGGTAACCGTTCCAAGAAAGCCGAGCAGCGGACCAACGTTGGCAACGGAAGCCAATACGATAAGGAACTTCTCCAGACGTCCCATTTCGTAGACGGCCGCACTTTCAATCGCCTTCTCGATTTCTTCCTTCGGTTCGCCGTACTTCAGGAGACCGGCTTTCACCACAGAGGCGACCGGGCCTTTGTAACGTTCGCAAACCTTGATGGCTGCGTCGATATCACGATTCTGAATGAGGACTTTCCGCAGGTTGGTCAGAAAGTGAGCAACATTGATCTTGGCTTTTCCCAGGGTAATAAGCCGTTCGATAAAGACGGTGACACCGGCAATCGACAACACCAGCAGAAAGTGCATGACAATGCCGCCCTGACGGTAGTACTTGACAAGGGTTCCAAAGAAGTCCATGTGCAACTCCTCCTAAAATTTTATTGCCCCCGTCATACCCCGGGGTCGATCGGATGGTATCACAGAGAGCATGACCGGTCAAGATAGGAGACTCCCGAAAACTCAGGAAAGTTCCCGATGTAAAAATGCGTGACTCAACGCGACTGCGTATGCATCACTTACATCTTCCGGAATGTCTTCAGGAAGGCCCAGTGTCTTCACGACCACGTATCGAATTTGATCCTTCGACGCATTGCCGTACCCGGTGATGGCCGATTTCACGCGGGCCGGAGGATAGAGTGTCAGCGGGAGATCAGCCTGGGAGAATCGAAGGAGGATAATTCCGGACACTCTGGCCAGCACCACCGTTGTATGGACATTCGGTTTCGAAAAGAGATCTTCAAGAGCGCCCTGATGAGGATTCCAGGTTTCCAGATAGGCACCTACGGTGTCGTAGATCGACTGCAGCTTTTGTCCTGGAGATTCCCCCCTGACTTTAAGAAGGGTACCGTCCAGAGCTTCCGGTTTTCCTCCATGAACTCGAATGGCTGCAAGCCCGAGAAGTCGGCTCCCGGGATCAATCCCGACGATCGTAATGTCAGTCGACAAAATCCGCGTTGACCCAGACATTCTGGACATCATCATGATCCTCCAGGATATCCAGAAAGCGGATCAGCTTATCACCCAGAGCCTTGTCAACCTCCACAGTATTGGTCGGGATCATAATCCGTTCGGCGCTAATAACGGGAATTTCCTTTTCTTCAAACAGATCCTGCAAATCGGAGAGAGCATCTTCGGCACAGAGGACCTGATAATTTCCCTCTTCCGGTCCGATATCCTCCGCACCCCCTTCTGTGGCCACTTCAAAGAGTGTATCTTCCGAAAAGGTTCCATCCACAAGGATTTGTCCCTTCCGTTCGAAAATCCAGGAAACACAACCGTTTTCCCCCATGTTTCCACCATATTTCGAAAAGATATGACGAATATCCGCTGTTGAACGGTTGCGGTTGTCGGTAAGGACTTCCACAAACACGGCTACACCTCCGGGACCATATCCTTCATAGTGGAGCTCATCATAACTCACGCCGGGAAGCTCCCCCGTCCCTCTGCGAATTGCCTGTTCAATATTATCTTTGGGCATGTTGACTGCCCTTGCGGCCTGAATTGCGCTCTTGAGCCTTGCATTGCCTGCGGGGTCTCCCCCACCCGTTCTCGCGGCCACGGTAAGCTCTTTGGCAAGTCTTGAAAATGCTTTCCCTTTTTTTGCATCTTCCTTAGCTTTTTTGTGTTTGATCGATGACCATTTATTGTGGCCAGACATAACAACCTCCGTAGTATACAACTCTGTTTCGCGAGGAAGGATTATACCACGACTCCCAGCAGCCGATCCCCCTGACTGCCGGTGATCCGTACGCGGACAAACATTCCCTCCTCGACCTGTCTGTCCAGATCGACCCAGTGATTATAGATATCAATTCCTCTGGCTCTTCCGGCGGAAAGAACCTGCAGGACATTCCCCAGCCTGCGTCTACCCTCCGCCTCTCTGGATGCCAGGTCAAACCGCCTGATCATCGACATTCGTCTATGTACCTCTCTGTCCGGGACTGTTCCTTCCATCTCCGTAAATCCGGGACGGACACTGAACGTAAAGACATGGTGATAATCGAGCTGCATCTGATGGAGAAAGGTCATCGTCTCCTCCATATCAGATTCACTTTCCCCTGGATAGCCCACGATAAGATCTGTGCCGATCCTTGAATCAGGAAAGATGTCCCTGATCCGGCTGACAATTTCCGCAAACCGCGCCGGTTGGATCGGGCGACGCATGGCTTTAAGGATCTTCGAACTTCCACTCTGAAGGGGAAGATGAAACGTGGGGCAGAGACGGGTACAGTCCCTGAGCTTCTCAAACCATGAATTTTTGAATGCCCAGGGCTCAATCGAGCTCATTCTCCAGCGGTATTCTCCACCCACCTGATCCATGACATTCCATAGAACGGGTAGAGACATTTTCGGCGACAGATCACGACCCCATCCCCCGAGATAGGTTCCCGTAAGGATCAATTCGGGGACTCCCCGTGCAACCAGATCCCGTACATGGTGGCGTAAAGTTTCCAGCGGGAGGCTCCGTGACGGACCCCGAAGGGTTGGGACAATACAGTAGGAACATCGATGAGAACACCCTTCCTGAACCTTGACGTACACACGGGTTCGATCCAGCATTTCCACTACAGGCCTGAAAAACAGCCTGGCGGATTCTCCGATTTCATTATTCTCCCGCAGCCGTCCTTCGATAATGGACTGAATGCTGTCCCTCGCCGCCATGGGGATGATCCTATCGATACCCTCCGGCGGATTCAGTTCCGCGCTGCATCCTGCCAGGACAATGATTTTTCCTGGATCCTCACGACGGTTTTTTCTGACATACTGCCGCACATCCCGTTCCGCCCTGTGTGTTACGGCACAGCCTACGATAATGACGACACGGGCCTTTGCTTCCGTGTTGACTCTCTCATACCGTTCGGGATCCAGGGAAAGGGCGAGCGCCTCACCGTCAAACTGGTTCGTTCGACATCCGAAGATTTTCACAAAATAAGGCGTTCTTGACCTTTGACAAAGTTTCACAGGTTGTATAATATTAGACCAACATGGAAAGAAAAGTCATCGTAATCGAGTATGAACCCAGATATGTGAAACGTATCACTGAGGCTTTAACGGAGGCTGGTCTGGAGTATCTCATTGCCAAGGATGGGGAAGAGGGGTGGGCAATGGTGCAAAAAGAACAGCCGGAAATTGTCTTTATGTCCGCTGTTCTTCCCAAAATGCGGAGTAACGATCTTATTTCGAAAATTAGAAAAGATTCTGAACTGACCGAAGCAAAAATCATTCTTATGCTTACCGGCGTAAGCGATCAGGAAATTACCAGCGAGGCAAAGAAACGAAATGTTTCCATGCTTCTCCCAAAACCTTTCTCAAAAGAGCGGGTCATGGAGATTCTTCAGACCTGCCGGGGGGATGCGGCGGAACCGGCTGCCGAAGCCGCGATTGACGAAACGGTACGCCTCCCCATTCAGCCGGAGACACCCGCACCGGATAAACCGGAGACCCCCGCACCGGATAAAGATGATCTTATTGATGCCGTAAAGGATGGCGGTGACAAATTATCCTCCGAGGATCTTTTTGGAGAGATTATTGATGATAAACCCCGTCCCGAAGAGCCAAAGAAGGAACCCGGGGCTGATCAACCTGCTCCGCGAAAAACAGCACCCCTGGAACAAGGCGCTGCACCCAAAACTCCGGTTCCGGAACCCAAACCTGCAGTACCTCCCACTTCTGCTCCCCCGCCATCGAAACCAAGGGTTACGCAGGTCGATAACCTTCTGGAAAAAACCCTCACAGATATCAAAGTTCCACAGCGAAAAACAGCTTCGACTCCGCCTGCAGCGAAATCAGACGATCTCGAAAAGAGGTTGACAGAAACCCTTGCAGGGCTTGACCTGGCCGCTCCTGCCCCTCGAAAGAGACCCGCCCCGGAACCTCCGGCAGCCCCCACACCTGCTCCCCAGGCCAGGCCGCCGGAAGCGGCTCCCGCCCAACCTCCGGCACCACCGAAGGAAGCTCCGCCGGCACCCGCTCCCCCTCCTGCTCCCCCCAGGGCAGAAGCTCCCGCGGAAGAGAAAAAACCGGAGCCGGCTCCACCCAAACCTGAGGAAAAGGAACCTTCGGCTCCCAGGGTAGAGAAAGAGGATGAGAATACATTCGGTCAGTATGTCATGATCGAAAAGCTGGCGACGGGCGGAATGGCTGAAATCTATAAAGCCAAGATGAAGGGTGTTGAGGGGTTCGAGAAGCTCGTTGCATTGAAAAAAATTCTACCCCACCTGTCTCAAAACAATGAATTTACCACCATGTTCATTGATGAGGCCAAGGTTGCGGCTCAGTTAAATCACAGGAACATTATTCACATCTACGATCTTGGAAAGATCAAAGATTCTTACTTTATTGCGATGGAATATGTGGATGGACTCGATTTACGATCCATCCTTCTCTCCCTGAAAAAGAGTTCCCTGATCCTGCCCCCTGCCATCGCGGTTCAAATTGCTGATCATCTTGCATCCGCGCTGGCTTACGCCCATGCGCGGAAGGACATGCAGGGCGATGATCTGGGGATCGTTCACAGGGATGTTTCGCCTCAAAATATTCTGATTTCCCGGGACGGAGAAGTGAAGCTGATCGACTTTGGGATTGCCAAAGCCGCATCCAAGGCAAGCCATACCCGGGCAGGAGCTCTTAAGGGCAAACTTCAGTACATGTCACCTGAGCAGGCCTGGGGTAAAGAGATTGACCATCGTTCCGATATTTTCTCCCTTGCTACCGTACTCTATGAGATGATTTCGGGTCGACAGCTTTTCTCGGGCGACAGTGAGATTTCAATCCTGGAAAAGGTGCGGAACCCGGAGTATGTCCATCTGTCGAAAACTATGAAGGATGTTCCTCCCGAGCTCGATGACATTTTAAGCAAAGCCCTGCAGAAAAACAAGGAAGACCGATACCAGGATGCCGAAGAATTTCGCGCGGCACTGGAGGGAGTGCTGGAAAACTTCCGACCTCTTCCCGCACAAAAAGACTTTGCGACCCTTGTTGCCTTCAGCCTCGAAGAAGCAAAGTCACCTCAGTGGTCTTCCTTTGCCTATTTACCCAAGGAAACAGAAAAAGCTTCCGCCAGGCAGGAACCCAGGACTGAGCCTAAACCTGAGCCAAAGCCGGAATCCAAGCCGGAACCCAAACCGGAGAAAAAGACAGAGCCTAAGAAAAAGTCAGAAGCCGAGCCGGTTAAAGAAAAACCGGAACCCAAACCTGTCCAGGAAGAAACAGCCCGCAAGAAATCGGCTTCTCCCATGCTCGAATCCCTCGAGATGGAGGGAGAAAAGAAGAAATTTCCGATTATCTGGGTTGGCATTGCTGCGGCTGTTATCATTGGTGTTATTGCGATCTTTACCCTGACGGGCGGCAGTAAACAGGAAGAACCACCCCAGACACCGCCTGCCCAGACGCAGCAAAAACCCGAAGCGACACCGGAGGAAACTCCCTCGGAACCCCAGGAAGAGCCCGGCAAAGAAACTACAGCAAAACCAAAACCTGAACCGGCCTCCACACAGAAACCCGAGTCGAAACCTGTGGAAAAGCCCCAGGAGAAACCTATAGAACCTCCCTCCGCACAATCAAAGCCTGAACAGACGAAACCTGAACCGCCAAAGGAACAGCCTCCTGCCGCAACCCCGGCTGAAAAACCGACCGAGGAAGCTCCTTCCAAGGAAGAGGCGGTACCATCCACCAAACCCGCCGAAACCAAAGTGGAGCCGCCAAAAGCGGAGCAGCCCAAACCGGAAGTAAAACCACAGGAAAAGCCGGTGGAGCAGACTCCCAAGGACATCGTCCCTCCCAAACCCCAGTTTAATGAGGGTGACCTGGTACCCGTGGGAACTCCGGACCTTGTGGCTCCCGTTCTCAAGAACAAACCACAGCCCCGCTACCCGACGCAGGCCAAGCGGCAGAATATTGAAGGAATCATCGTCGTCCAGGTACTCGTGAATGAAAAGGGTAAAGTAGAAGATGTTAAAGCCCTTACAAAGAAACCGTTTATTACGGAAGCAGCCATTCGAGCGGCGGAAGATGCGACATTTTCTCCCGCCACCTATATGGGAAAGAAGGTCAAGACCTATTTCACCTTGACCTATAACTTCACATTACGTTAAGGAGGTTTGGATCATGCCCATTAGCGAGGAACAGAAACAGTTCTACGAATCCGTAATGGAGAACACCCGTCGGGAGATCCAAGACATCGACGCCCAGATCGAAGAAGAGATGGCCAAGGTGCGGGAAAGATTGGCCGAACTGCAAAATGGGAAAGCTGCGGCCCAGCAGATGTATGCTGCCGCCTGTCTGAGACTTGGTATCCCCAACGACATGGAAGAGGAAGAAGAAGGCGAAGCTTAAGCTTCCCTCGTTTTTTCTCTTTTTCATCCTGCTGTCAGCGCCCCTCCTCCCCAGGGGAGGAGGGGATTCTTTTAGGGTAATTGCAGCGGCTCCCAACATTGAGGAAATTATTGTTGCCCTGGGGATGAAGGATTCCATCGTGGGAGTAGGGCTTCGGTCTTCTCTCCCGGACCTTCCAAGGGTAGCAGGGATGAAAGTAGAACTGGAGCGTGCAGTTTCACTGCATCCGACCCACCTTTTTATCCTTCCATACCAGGAAACTCCTGTTCTGCGTGATTTGTCAGAACGCTTCTCTGTGAGTGTAACCACCCTGTCCTTTGATTCTTTTGAGGACATTGCGACATCCATTCAAACCGTCGGAAGACTTCTGGGTAGAGAGAGTCAGGGAAGTGATCTTGCTTATCAGATCAGGAACCTACCTGTTTCCCCATCACGAAATGTCCGGGGATTGTACGTCATCTGGTGGAAGCCTATCACCGTAGCCGGTTCCGGCTCCTACGTTCTTGACATGCTGGAACGGGCCGGAATTTCAGGGATGGATACGGGATCCCGGCCCTACCCCACTCTATCCCGGGAGTCCCTCGTAACATTTCATCCGGATATTGTTCTTTACGCCGATGAAGCGGGGCCACCACCGGCATCCATTCGAAAACTACTCTCAACTCATTGGATTTCGGTACCGGCTGACCTCTTCAGCCGACCCGGCCCGGCTCTTCTCAAAGCCTATCCTGAATTAATCCTGCATGTACAGAGAAATCTTCAATGAAATCGTTGGGAATGTCTGTTTCGGTCAGCCCTGTTCAGGCCTGAAGACTTCCACCCGGTTTCTTCCATTTTCTTTCGCCCGGTATAGAGCAATATCTGCCTGTTTCAGCAGGTGCTCCGGATTATCCGGTGTTTCCTCACCGCTGTACCCCGCGACGCCAAAAGATGCCGTAACAGAAAGCTGACGTTCTCCGGCTTCGATCCGCACTGACTGGATAAGAGAACGAATTCTTTCTGCCATTTTTATGGCATTTTCAAGATCTGTCTGAGGAAGAAGAATAAAGAACTCCTCGCCACCGTAGCGGGCCAGAACATCATACTCTCTCATGGAAAGTTTCAGAATATTTGCCACCTTTACCAGAACCTGGTCCCCGACATCATGGCCATAAGCGTCATTCAACTGCTTAAAGTGATCGAGATCCAACATGATTCCGGAAACGGGATGGTGATTGCGTGCTCCCCGGTTGAATTCCTCTGAGAGGCGTTTCATCAGGAAACGTCGATTAAAACATTCCGTTAATGGGTCATGAAGAGAGAGTCTTCGGATACCTTCCTGGGCCTCTTTGAGGCGAAGCATGACCTTGACCCTGGCCATAAAGATCTTTTCCTGGATCGGCTTCATGACATAGTCCACTGCCCCAAGTTCCAGACCGGTTATCAAATCCTCTTCCTCCCGATAGGTTCCGGTGAGGAAAATCACAGGGATTTCCCGGGTACGTTCCCTGGATTTCAGAACCCGAAGGGCCTCATACCCGTTCATACCCGGCATTTGTACATCCATAATAATCATGTCGGGAAGAAATTTTTCCGCAAGAGACAGGGTTTCAATTCCATTGTTTGCGGTTTGTATCTCCACCCCGGGTACAGATTTGGATAACAGCTCTTTTACCTGCCCCCTCACGGAGGCGCTGTCGTCAACGACCAGGATTTTCAACTCAGAACCCCCATCTCTTTCGCAACATGTGTGAAGGCATCTATACAGCGGTCCAGATGCTTCCGTTCATGGACCGCGGACACCTGAACCCGGATTCTCGCCTGTCCCTTCGGGACAACGGGAAAAGAGAACCCAATAACGTAAATCCCCTGGCTTAAGAGCCGGTCTGCCATCTCCTTGGCAACTTTGGCATCATACAGCATGATGGGAACAATCGGATGATCGCCCGGTTTGATGTCAAACCCGGCTGACTCCATGGAAGATCTAAAATATCGGGTATTGTCAAAGAGGCGATCCCTCAGCTCCGTAGTCCGGGAAAGAAGATCGATGACCGCCACGCTCGTTCCGGCGACTACGGGGGAAAGCGAGTTTGAGAAGAGGTAGGGACGGGACCGCTGGCGAAGCCACTCGATCATCTCCATTCTGCCGCTCACACAACCTCCCATGGCTCCACCGAGGGCCTTTCCGAATGTTGTTGTAATGAGGTCGACTTTTCCCAGAAGCCCGGCTCGTTCGTGGGTTCCTCTGCCGGTCCGCCCCACAAAACCCGAGGCATGGGAATCGTCCACCATGAGAATCGCATCATATTGCTCGGTCAGTGCATGGATTTCAGCAAGTGGAGCATAATCTCCATCCATGCTGAACACACCGTCCGTGGCGACAATCCTTCTTTTCAGGCTGGATGATTCCTTCAGCTTTCCTTCCAGATCCGCAAGATCAGCATGCTGGTATATGAAACGTTTCGCCTTGGTAAGACGAATTCCATCAATAATCGAGGCATGGTTCAGGGCATCCGTGATAATGGCACAGTCTTCATCGAGAAAGGGTTCAAAGACACCTCCATTGGCATCGAAACACGCCGCATAGAGAATGGTGTCGTCGGTACTTAAAAATTCGGCGACTTTCTTTTCCAGTGTCTTATGAATTTCCTGTGTTCCGCAAATAAAACGAACCGAGCTCATCCCGTATCCCCACTGATCCAGAGCTTGATGGGCCGCTTTGATTACATCTGGATGGGAGGATAGCCCAAGATAGTTATTGGCGCAGAAATTGATTACCTTCCCCACTCCTTTCACATCAATCTCAGCTCCCTGAGGACCGGAGATAATTCTCTCGTCCTTATAGAGCCCTTCCTGCTTTAAGCCATCCATTGTTTTTCGAAGCTCTTCTCCGTATGAACCGAACATCGCGACCCTCCTGAATTTCTTCTATTACTCTACCATATCCCCGCAGGAGGGTAAATCCGCTTCGGTTCCCACGATTCCATCAATTATATGGTTGACAATGGATGGAGTGAGGATTATCGTATGAGCAAGGGTAAAATTGTTCCCATGTGACAACCTGCACAGGTATTTGGCATTTTTTGTACTACTTTTTAATGTGTTGTGGACTTTCTTTTCCTTAATGGTCCTTGTAGCTTCAGGTACAGCCTGAAATGCAGGAAAAATGTGGACCTGCAGATGAATCGGCCGGAAGAAGGAGGGCTTAATGAAAAATGTACTTTATTTCACATCGATGTTCCTTGCCATCGCCGGGATAGTTATTGCCGCGACCAATGAAATAAAGACAATAGGACAGGGAATGGAATCTGTTCAGATTTATCTCCCCCTTACCTTCCAGGAGAGGGTAGAATGCCGGCGAGCTCTCGAAGAGGTTTTCTATAACCATCGCAGGGCGATGTCCTCCACCCCGGAACTTACCCCCGATTTTAGTACGACGGTGACGGAGGATAACCTCGCGATGAGAGTCCAGACCACCCTCCGGCTTACGGAGGCCCTGAGGATTTTCTGGGGACAAGAGGTTGCAGGAGAGGATCTTCAGGATGAAATCGACCGGATGGTTCGAGAAACAGCGGACCCAGCCGTTCTTCATGAGCTTTTCGATGCGCTGAATAACGATCCCAGGAAGATCGCTGAGTGCCTGGCCCGTCCGCTACTCGTGGACCGCATGGCCAGGCAGATGTACGCCAATGACAGGCAGATCCACGGTGACCTCATGGATCGGGCCGAAGAAGAGTTTGCAGCCGTCACGATCGCTGACGACCTGTTTACTATCGGCGACTATATGGTGGAACACCTCTACCGTAAGGTCCCGGTATTAGGAGACCTGGAACGAAATTCTATTATTGACGGGATTCACCGGGTTCTAGTTCCGGAGGCTGAATGGGAAGACCGTCTGCACACCCTGGTGGAAGAGGCTTCAATCAACCTGAACGGTGGCACTCTCCGGGAGGGTATGAACTACCCGGGACAACTGGTCGAGACCGAGGACCGATTTCTGACAACATTCGTCATATTGGAAGACGCCACTACGATCCGGACCCGGAGCGTGACGTGGATGAAACATCCATTTGACGACTGGTGGGAGGAGGTCTCTCCCGCCATCGAAGCCGCTCCCGCTGAAACGGGGGTTGACTTTTACATCCCTGCGATCGCTAATCCCTTTCGGGCCTACGACCCCTGGACAGCAACGAGCACGACAAGCTGTCCCACAGCCCGCACCAACCACACCGCTGTCTGGACCGGGTCGGAGATGATTGTCTGGGGGGGGAAGAGTGGCACGACCTACTACAACACCGGAGGAATGTACGTCCCGGCCACCAATAACTGGACCGCAACCTCTACAACGGGCGCACCCACGGCGCGCCACCTCCACACAGCAGTATGGTCCGACGTCATCCTCAGGATGATTGTCTGGGCGGGATACGATTCAACCGGAGATGTCGCCACCGGTGCCCTATTCGACCCTGCAGGCGGGACCAACGGTACGTGGACAGCCATGACAACACCCTCCGCAGGCCTGGTCCTGCCCCGGCACGGCCACACGGCCACAGTCTGCGGCAACTCCATGCTCATCTTTGGAGGATGGCTCGACATTTCAGAACTCGGTAACGGGGGAGTCTGGCTCTTTACGGATTCCTGGTCTGCAATGACAACGACAAATTCCCCTGGTGCGAGGATCAAGCATACGCAGGTACCGGGTCTGTGGGGAGGGCTCATGATGATCTGGGGTGGTGGGAACTGGGAGGACACGGGCAAGATGTTTGAGTCCGGCAATGTCTGGACCAATTTTCCGCCCGAAACGGGAGCCCCGGCAGGACGCACCGACCACACGGCCATTGTGACCGGGGATCCCTTTGACATCTATACCAACATGATCGTCTGGGGAGGCTACTCACCCTATATCTCACCCAATTACACCAACACCGGTGGACGGTACTCAATGTATACAATGAGCTGGACCGCCACGTCCACAGGAACCGGGGTCCCCGCCGGCCGGCAATATCACTCAGCCGTTTGGTCGGGCCAGGACATGATCGTCTGGGGCGGATACAACGGCTCGTACCTCAATTCCGGAGGTCTGTACAGCTTCTCTGGAAATAGCTGGCAGGCCACCGACGCCTCCGATCCCCAGACACCGACGGGGCGAATGGACCACACGGCGGTCTGGACGGGAAGTTCGATGGTCGTCTGGGGAGGCATGAATGCGACCCAGAGGTTCAATACGGGAGGCGTCTATCACTACTGCACGGGTTCTCCAACCGTATACGATCCAACCGTCTCCGATGTGAGCTACTGTGACGATTCCGGTGTAGAGATCTCTTTCTCCGTCCCCGACTGGAAGGATTTCGGGGCGGGGACACGAACCGTCACTGTTCTGAGGAACGATGTTCCCATTTCCTCGGGCGGATGCAGCGGTAACATCTACGGTAGCTATACCTGCATCGACAACACAGGGAATAGCGACCAGACTTACACCTACAAGGTGCGATTTGAAAACGGCTGCGCCATGGCCTCCACAACAGGGGGCGTCTCCGGTGTGGACAGAGTAAGCACAGCCCCATCAGGGTTTTCTCTCTCCGTTTACGACGAAGACGGATGTGCCTATTCGGGGATTCGGATCGACTGGGCCGCGAACGCCACAAGCTGGGGCGACTATGGCATGAACACATCCCAGCGGCAATATCGCGTTTTCCGAGGCGCCCTGGGAGGCGGGTGTTCGGGGAGCCCAATCTCCGATTACATACCCTACGGCGATCCGACGACCTATCTGGACACGACGGGCACTCACGATGGGACTTACTGTTACACCGTGAAATACTACAACTCCTGCGACAAGCAAACCTTCACTTCGGGATCATACCAGTCGGACAACAGTAGCAGCGCCCCAACCGGTCTGGGCATCATTACGGCCGTGGACGCCAGTGACTGCACCGACACCGGCATTACGATCACCTGGCCTCGAAATCCTTCCGACTGGGGGGACAACGGCGAAATCGATTCAAGGGCCTACAGGGTCCGGAGAAGCACGGACGGCGTGTCCTGGTCTGCGATTGGGAGCGATATCCCCTACAGCGACAATGTCACCACATATACCGACAACCCTGCCAACAACAATCAGACCTACTACTACCTTGTACGATATAAGAACGGGTGCTCGCTCTATACCGATTCTTCTTCTGCCACAGCAATGGATAAAGTTTCTTCCATACCTTCAGGATTGACTAACAACGGGGGCTCCGACCCCGATCTCTGCCTCGATACAGGCGTTACGGTCACCTGGGCCCAGGAGCCTGCCAGCTGGAATGACAACGGTGTAGGAACGAGGACTTACGTGGTTTATCGAAACGGAGGCACGCTCTCATCCGGCGGATGCTCGGGGAGCAAGAGCTACGGGACCACGTCCTGTACGGACAATACGGGGACAAACGGCACTGCATACACGTACGCGGTTCGATACATCAACGGATGTTCCAATGCAAACGGCACTACCGGAGTATCTCTCACTGACCAGGTGGGAATGGCGCCCACCGGACTGTCGGCCATTACCCTCCAGGACATGGGCGGATGTGACAACGCCGGTGTGGCCCTGAACTGGCAGGAAGATCCCCTCGATTGGGGCGATCATGGCCAGGGAACAAGAACTTACGAAATCCTGCGTGATGGGAGCACGATCGCTACGGACATTACGGAGGGTAACACTGGATACCTCGACCCTGACGGGGTGGATGGAGAGTGGTACCTCTACTCCGTCATCTACAGGAACGGCTGTGATATTACGTCGGAGACCGATGGCCTCATCGGCCGTGACAGCACAGGCGACGATAATGATGGGGACGGCCACTGCGCCGCTAACGACAACTGCCCGGTTGCCGCCAATCCCGGCCAGGAAGACGGAGATGTGGACGGCCTCGTTGCCTTCTGGCGCTTTGATGAGGGTACGGGAACAATAGCCTACGACAATTTCGGGTCGAGTGACGGTACGATCAGCGGGGCCGCCTATGTCCCTGGCCACCAGGGCGCCGCCCTCACCTTCGACGGTATTGACGACAAGGTTTTCGGCACGTGGAACCAGCCTTTCGGGTCCGAGGTTACCCTCATGGCTTGGTTTAGAAGTCCCGGTGGCGGGGAAAACAACCCTCGCCTGGTTGAATTTTCTGATGAGACCGGCCATTCGGGCCAGAGCTGTGCCATCGTCTTCGAGCCGACAGGGGGCCTCCGAGCCTGGGTCACCGACGAGGCAACGGGACAGCGGGGCGGACAGGTGGACACCTCGGAAGAGATCTGGGGAGACAACCAGTGGCACCTGGCGACCTTTACCTACGACGGAACAACGGGACGTCTCTACGTGGATGAAGGCTTGATCATTTCCGGCTCCGACTCTCCCACTTCCGACATCCAGGACGGCCTGACGTGGGTCGTAGGTGGATACTACATCGACACGAACAATACATTCTCAGGCTCCATCGACGAAGTGGCCATCTTCAACAGGAAGCTCGAACTGGATGAAATCCAGGCTATCTTTGCCGGAGGCGTGGGGGACGGTGCGGGAGACACATGCGACAACTGTCCCGACACCGTCAACCCGGACCAGGAGGACGTGGACATCCCCGGCAACGTGGCCGCCTGGCGCTTCGACGAGGGAGGAGGAATGGCGGCCCATGACTCCTCCGGGAACGGCGCGGACGGTGCGATCGTGGGAAGCCCGATGTACTCCACAAACGTCCCGGCAGCCCTCACCGGGGATCCCTACAGCCTGAGCTTCGACGGTGCCACCAATAAAGTTCAGGGAACCTGGAGTCAGGCCTTCGGAGCGGAGATCACCCTCGCCGCCTGGTTCAAGAGCCCCGGCGGAGGATCCGGATCCCCACGCCTCATCGAAATCTCCGATGCCAGCGGGGACTGGAACCACAGTCACGCGCTCGTCTACGACACTGATGGGGCGCTGAGGGGGTGGACCACGGGAGAGGGAACCACGACCCGGTACGGAGTTGTGGACACCGACACAATCACATGGACCGACAACCAGTGGCACCTGGCTGTATACACCTTCGACGGGACAAACGGGAAAATCTACGTGGACGATGGCCTGGTCCTGGCAGGACCCGACGATCCCGCCACCAACCTTCAGGACAGTGAAACCTGGGTCGTGGGTGGGTACTATCTGACCAACACCCACCCTTTCCTGGGGATGATCGATGAGGCCGCCGTCTTTGACAGAGCCCTGAACCTTGAAGAGATCCAGGCCATGTACGCCGCCGGCCTGGGGGATACCGTAGGGAACCTCTGCGATAACTGCCCGACGGTAAGAAACAGCGACCAGGCTAACTTTGATGGTGACGGCCTTGGCGATACCTGCGATCCCGATGATGACAACGATGGCGAGGATGACGCCACGGACTGTGCCCCCTTCGACAGCACCATCTGGACAACCCCCCGGAATCCTGTGGCCGACCTTGGCCTCTCGGGCAACGCGCCGACGACACTGACCTGGACGGAACCTGCGGGCTCCGGGTGCAGTGATCCGGTCTACGATGTTCTCCGAAGCACCTCACCCTCCAACTTCTCCGGAGCCGATTGCATCGCATCCGATGACATCAATACGTCGGCAGCGGACAACGACAGCGCACCTTCCGCGGGGAACTGCTACTTTTACCTGGTCAGGATCGAAAACAACTGCGGCAGCAACATGGGAAGTGGCTCCGACGAAATACCCCGCACGGGAAAAATTTGCCCATGAGGGCACAGGAGGTTCTTATCACAAAGGCTGCAGGTCCGCCTGCAGCGGACTGCCCTCGGTGAAAGTGCGAGTGAATACGGACTGTGCGCGGGAGGAGAACAGCCCCGGGTAAGAAGGGCCCTGGCACCTTGCCATCAATGACCCGCCATCTGTGTTTTCCCCGGGTGAACCTGAACCGAATTACCCTTACGGAAATCCCGGTCAGCTTATCCGTTTATTCTCGCGTATGGGGTGACTGCAGTGTCAGATCTGCTTCGAAGAGGGACGGCATAAGCTCGATATCCTGCAATACTGGAGCATTCTGCATCGTAATTTCTACAGTCTGAGACTGATATCCGGCTCTCGAAACGGTAAGATGGTAGGACGCATTGGGGATGGGAAAGAAAAAATACCTTCCATAGAAATCGGTGAGCCGAGCCGATTGATGGGGGTCCCTCGGCATTTCGTCGATCTCAATGGTAGCGTTATCCAGAGGTAAACCGGTGATCCCATCCAAGACATGGCCGGTGACCCAGGCGCCATCCAGGAGGTAGGTCAAAAAGAATCCCCAGCCATTCCTTTGCCTTTCCACGGTTTTATCCCTCCAGGTGGCATAATCGGGATGAAACATACCAGACCCGGTCGAATTGACTTCAATCGTGTACCCGTATGTTCCATACCTCGTATAAGGCTCGTCGGTAGATGCCCCATCGGTTAGATAGAGGACTTCCCCTGACGTGCCCATGGGCCAGTGGCCCGTCCTGCCCAGATCGTCCTCCATTTGCAGGTTAAGGAGGGCTCCGATTCTCCTCAGACTGTCATAATCCGGAGTCGAAGCACAGCCGTAGGGCCAGATAATGTAAGGGCCGTAACTGTGATAACTCAAATAGAAGACGGGATGAATCTCGTCCATGAGAGCGATCATTGCCTGAGTTTCAGGCTCTGAAGTCGCCCCGGTTCCACGGAACGTTTCATCAAAACAGTTCCCGGAAGATCCCCGGCATTCATTCCAGGTTGCCGGATAGTTTCTATTCAGGTCAACAGGACATTGCGGATTCCTGTTTTTTCTCCACCAGATATCGTTATTAAAAACGTATTCAATTCCATCCGGATTTACCATGGGAACAATCCAGATCTCCAGATTGTCGATCCATTCCGTCACCCTGACATCGGTTCCATAATTCGAGGTAAGGTACTCAATCGCATCCCTGGCGATTTCTGAAGTCATGACTTCCCTGGCATGGTGTTGACAATCCATCAGAAAGACCGGCTCATCTTCATCCAGGACCGCATGATCAGAGATTTTGACAGCATATATTTTGTGGCCTTCATAGAGCGAATCCGATAGAACACGCAGTTCCACAATGGATGGATAAGTAGAGGCAATTTCAAGAAGAAAGGCTTCCATCTCACCCGGACTGGTGTAACTATCCAGTGCTCTCATGGAGGGGGAAGTCAATTCCGTTACTGTGAAAGGTGTTTCCGTCCTGAATATCAATTCCTGATACTCATGATCGGATACCACGACATCAACGGTTCCTCCCTCCCTGTCCACTCTGGCAATATCCATCCCGCGGTCAGATAATTCCTGCACGAGAAGGTGTGCCTCCGGGCTGTGCAGCTGAATGATCCGCTTTGCTTGCTGAGCCTGAAGAACCGGCGAAGGGATCAGGAATGATAGAATCATGATGGTAAGAAAAAAACGTACAGATTTCATTTGCGTGCCTCCCTGGAACAGCTGTAAAGGTACTTGCTTACCGGTCCGTAAACCTGGTAAAAAATTTAGTTTGTCTTTCCTCGTTTATTACAACCTGAAACCTGAGATGTCCGGCATGGAATTGCCTTGCTGTCGAAAGGTCCACCGTCCATATTTCTTCTGGAGAAAGAACCTCCACGGTCAGGGGATCATCAGCGATTCTTGCGACCATCCATCCGCGTCCGAGGCTGATTCGTCCCTCAAGGCGAAAAAGATCACCTGCAGCCGCAACACCTGGAATAATGATCAGTGGATCGGGCCCACCCACCAGACATTCATCCTCGATGGGATTCTTGACTGCAGGGAAATGGTCCGGCACACGAAACGTCATGGGGTCTCTTCGACTGAAGGTGAGCGTAAGAACACCGTTGTCATGCAGGGCTGTCCCCTTGCCCATCAATCGTGGTGGGCGACCTCCAAGGGTTTCCCGGAACCATCGCCCTGAGACACACCATCCGTCCGGCGAAGGAACCAGGCTCCCCTGAATCATTTCCTGCATAGAAAAACTCATGGTTCAGTTGCTATACGGCAGACCCCGTCGAAAGTTTCTTGGACCTGCCCTGCTATTTTCCCGTAAACTCTGCTGGTCGTTTTTCCAGAAACGCCTTCGTACCTTCCTGCATATCTTCGGTGGAAAAGAGCGCAGCAAAAAGATGAGCTTCCAGATTGCATCCATGGCCAAAAGGCATATCCACACCGTTATGGATCGCTTCGCGTGCAAATCGAACCGCTACAGGAGCTTGAACCGCAATCTCCGAGGCAAGTTTTTCCGCTTCATTCAGCAGAACATCCGGAGCGTACACATGGTTGACAAGTCCGATACGCAGGGCTTCGGCGGCATCAATCATGCGGCCGGAAAGCGTCAGTTCCATTGCCATGCCCCGTCCCACGAGCCTGGGAAGTCTCTGTGTTCCGCCATAACCTGGAATAATTCCCAGTTTCACTTCAGGTTGGCCAAATTTTGCCTTTTCTGATGCCAGGCGAATATGACACGCCATGGCCAGTTCGCAGCCCCCGCCCAGGGCAAAACCGTTGACGGCAGCAATGACCGGTTTGGGATAATCCTCGATTCGAGAAAAGAGCGCCTGCCCTCTAAGAGCCATAGTCCTGGCCTCTACAACGGACAGCCTGGCGATTTCAGCAATATCGGCTCCCGCGACAAAGGCCTTTTCACCTGATCCCGTTAGAATCAGAACCTTCACATCCTCCCGGGTTTCCAGTTCATTCAAAACTTCTTCCAGGTCATCCAGAACCGCATCGGATAGTGCATTGAGCTTGTCAGGGCGATTCATGGTAATGCGTGCAACTGACTCCTTGACATCGACAAGAACAAACTGCTGGGACATACATCACCTCCATGGGTTGTGAACGCATTGTACACCATCACTGTCAGGGTGCAAGCCTCTGGTACAATATTGCCATGGCCGAACTGGAACTTTCCGTTGTGCTCCCCTGCCTTAACGAAGAGGAAACGATTGGTTCCTGTATTGAAGAGATCAAGTCGACCCTCCATGAATCAGACATCGATTATGAGATTGTAATTGCCGACAATGGATCCACGGATCGATCTGTAAATATTTCGCAAAAACTTGGCGCAAGAGTTGTTCACGTAGCCCGGCGCGGTTACGGAAACGCCTACCTTGGAGCCATTCCCGAAACAATGGGCCGTTTCATCCTGATGGCGGATTCCGATATGTCCTATGACTTCAAGGAGATCCCTCGATTCATGGCTGCAGCCCGGGAAGGGGCGGATCTGGTCCTTGGATCCAGGCTGCGCGGCTCGATTGATCCCGGGTCAATGCCCTTTTTGCATCGTCACCTGGGGACTCCCGTTCTTACACTTCTGCTCAACCTTATGTTCAGGACCTCGATCTCCGACAGTCAGTCGGGAATGCGTATCTTCACCCGGGAGGCATGGAACCAAATGAACCTTGGTTCTCCAGGTATGGAGTACGCATCCGAAATGCTTGTCAAAGCGGCACGGCTGGGGCTTACAATCCGGGAAATCCCCATCCACTTTCGGAAAGACGGCAGAACACGCCCTCCTCATCTTCGATCGTTCCGGGATGGCTGGCGCCACTTACGATTTCTCTTCCTGTTCAGCCCCTTCTATCTCTTTCTTCTGCCCGCCGCACTTTTTACGGTTTCGGGCATCCTTTCCCTGGGTCTGAGCCTGTACGGGCTGCAGCTTTTCGGAAGAACGTACTCCTTTCACATGAGCCTGCTGGGTCTTGTTCTTCTTGTCGTGGGTAACCAGATCCTGCTCTTCGGACTCTTTGCCAGGCTCCACCCTCTTGCCCGTGCGGCAAGGGGCGATCGTCTTGAGCTTTGGTTCAGAGAACGTTTCCGTCTTGAGCCGTGGATGATTCTTTTCACAGGGCTGACCCTCATTGGCCTTGCAGGAGACCTCTTACTTCTGGCCCGATGGATTCTTGATGGAATGGGGACAATACCCTCGAGAGAATCCGTTTTAATCATCACCCTTGCCGCCATGGTTATTACGGGCATTCAGGGATTCTTTGCCGGTCTGTACCTTTCCGTACTCCATATCAACCGTTACGGTTTAAAATAGATTGATTGAAATAATTGTTCTAATAATGATAGGATGTTCTGCAGGAAGACCTTTGAAGGGGGTTATACATGAGACGCATTCTGATTGTTGCATTCATCATGATCACTACCATTCTCTGGGCACAGGCACCCAGTCGGGTACAGGGAAAGGTTACAAACTCCGAGGGAGAACCCATTCCGGATGTTAAGATCTCCGTGACCGATCAGAAAATCGAATCCAACGCCAAAATCCTTACAACAGACAAGAAAGGGTACTATTCCATCGCGGTAACCGATGGAACGCACACCTATCTTTTCCTCCTGGAAAAAGAAGGCTATGTATCCTGGCAGGAAGTGATCAAACCGACCATTTTCGACACCCTGGAGAAAAATTTTGTCCTCAAAACTCAGGAAGAGGCCAATGAGATGCAGCGGCAGAAAATGCTGGAAGATAAGCCTCATCTTGGAAAATATGAGGAAGGCCGTCTGTTGCTCCTGGATAACAAGCTTGCTGAAGCGGAAGCCAAATTCAAGGAGGCTCTGGCTCTGGAGCCCACCTATCATCTTGCTCACCTGGCCCTCGCCAACATCTATTATCAGCAGGGAGATTGCGACAAAGCTGAAAAGGAAGCCAGGATCACCCTTGAAGCGGACGAGGAATCTGCATCGGCCTATGTGCTTCTCATCGGATGTGCCACAAAACGGGGAGACAAAGAAACCGCACTCGCGTACCAGAAGATCCTGGACACACTGCAACCCGACAGCCCTGAAAGCCTGTATAACGCTGCCGCCAACCTCATCAACCAGCAGAACGATGAGGAAGCCGCGAAAAAACTGGAAGAAGCCGTATCCATCGATCCCGAATTTGCAAAGGCCTATTTTGAACTCGGTTTTTGCTACATGAGACTGGGCGATATGGCAAAAGCCAAGGAATATTTGCAGAAATACATTGAAAAAGCTCCGGATGGAGATCGAGTAAATGACGCAAAAGAAGCCATAAAGTGGCTCTGATCCAGTATTAGATCCAAAAGAAAAACCCCGGTTCATCCGGGGTTTTTTCATTTATACTTGAAAAATATGTTTGAGTTCGGACACGATTATCCGCCCTGCATCCTGTCGACTATAACGGGAACCCTCGCCGATAAGTCTGTTTCCTGATGCCTCCCGTCAGAGGCCGGAAATAATGGGCGACTCCCCCTTTGGATTAAATTCCATGACATATACGTAGCCAAAGATGTTGATTTCCTGTTCCCATTCCGCGGCATAGCGGATATAGTCACCCGTTTTTTCCAGAGTAAGGTTCTCCGACTTCAGCGGGATATCAAGTTCTTTAGCCTTTTGAAGAGCAATCGAGCGGAATCCTTCCAGATCTTTGGCGTACTTGGGATAGGACGCCTTGTCCTTGAGGAAGTCCGCGAATTCGGCGGCATGGACCCGAACAGGAATGTACAGGGTCAGGGAATAGCCAAAAACACCCAGTACAATGAAGGCAATAATACAGCCGATATTGGACTTTCCAAGGTTTCTCATAAACACCTCCGTGAATGATTATACCATTACTCATCAAGGCGCAAAATGGATAGAAATGCATCCTGAGGAATTTCAACCCGTCCAACCTGTTTCATCCGTTTTTTTCCCTCTTTTTGCTTCTCCAGCAATTTGCGCTTTCTTGTGATATCCCCACCATAACACTTTGCAATTACATTTTTCCGCAGGGGAGGTATCCGGTCACGTGATATCACTCTCTGTCCCACAGCCGATTGGATGATGACTTCAAAGAGCTGGCGCGGGATAACCTCCTTCAGCTTCTCCACGAGTTTTTTGCCTCTCGTATAGGCCATTTCCTTGTGTACGATGATAGACAGAGCATCGAGCGGCTGCCCGTTGATTAAAATCGTCAACTTGATCAGATCTCCCTCACTGAATCCCAGCAACTGATAATCCATCGTTGCATAACCGCGACTGAATGTCTTCAACCGATCATAAAAATCCATGATGATTTCGGCCAGAGGAAGGTTGTACTCCAGAAGGACCATCTTATGGCCGATGTATTCCATCTTTCTTTGTATTCCCCTTCGTTCCTCACAGAGCTTCAGAAGAGGACCCAGATATTCATCCGGTGTGATGATCGTAACGATCATCCTTGGTTCTTCAATTTTTGCAATATACTGCGTGGGTGGAAGTTCGTCAGGATTGGATATCTCCCGTTCTTCACCACTCGTGAGGTGAACCCTGTAGGAAACCGCGGGAGAGGTCGTAATCAGGTTCAGATCAAATTCCCTTTCCAGCCGCTCCTGTACGATCGACATGTGGAGAAGCCCAAGGAAGCCGCATCGGAATCCAAAGCCCAGCGCCTGGCTGGTTTCCGGTTGAAAGTGAATGGCGGAGTCGTTAAGGGACAACTTGCCGAGAGCCTGGCGGAGCTCCTCAAAATCCCTTGGATCCACGGGGTAAAGTCCGGCAAACACCATGGACTTCATTTCATGAAACCCGGGCAGGGGGGAAGAACAGGGCCTCTCATGAAGGGTAATCGTATCGCCAATTTTGGTCTGGGACAGATCTTTGATCCCGGCGGACAGATAGCCCACTTCCCCGCTCAGGAGTGTATCAATCTCGGTGGGAAAAGGACTGTGGACACCGATCCGGTCAACTTCAAAGCTCCTCTTTGTTGACATGAAACGGATAACATTACCCCGCGAGATCTTTCCGTTCACGACACGTACCAGCATGTGGACACCGCGGTAGGAATCATACCAGGCGTCAATGAGGAGGGCCTGGAGGGGGGCATCATCATCTCCCGTGGGAGGCGGAATGCGATCGATGATCGCATCCAGGACTTTGTCCACTCCAACCCCGGTCTTGGCAGAAACCTGAATGGCATCCTCGGCGGGAATTCCCACAACCCGTTCAATCTGGTCCATCGACATCTCGATATCGGCCGCAGGAAGATCAATCTTGTTCAGAACCGGAATAATGTGTAAATCGTCTGAAATGGCCAGATAGGCGTTGGCCAGAGTCTGAGCCTGAACCCCCTGCGTGGCATCCACGACAAGAAGTGCTCCTTCACACGCGGAAAGGGATCGCGAGACTTCGTAAGAAAAATCCACGTGGCCGGGAGTATCGATGAAGTTCAATTTATACCCTTTGTAGAGGATGGTTACCGCCCGGGATTTGATCGTGATACCATGCTCCCGTTCCACGTCCAGATCATCCAGAATCTGTTGCTTCATTTTTCGAACATCAACGGAGCCCGTATGTTCCAAAAGCCTGTCGGCCAGGGTGGACTTTCCATGGTCGATGTGAGCAATAATGCTGAAATTCCGAATTTTTTTCATGCGTATTGTCCAAGTCTTGGATCGGCATCGAAAAGAACGGGATCGTCAAAACCACAACCGGCCTTTCTGAGGTGAAATGCATGGTGGGCGATCATGGCTGCATTATCGGTGATATATTTCAGTGGAGGCAGGGCCAGGTTCACGCCGCGTTCCGCTGCCCATGCCTGCAGAACACTCTGAAGCCGTGAATTGGCGGCCACACCGCCGGAAACTGCAATACATTCCACAGGATAGGTTTCCCAGAGCTTTCGTACCCGGTCCCAGAGATGGTTTACCACGGCGTTCTGGAACGAGGCCAGGAGATCAAGACCTCGCTGTGTAAGGTTCCCATCCTGAAAAAGGGAATCCCCTTCCCTGTCTACAATCCGGGATACCGCCGACTTGATCCCACTGAAACTGAAATCCAGAGATCCATCACTCATTATCGGATTCTTGAAGCGAAATGCTTCCGGGTCCCCACTTCCGGACAATCTGTCAATGACCGGTCCACCCGGATAGGACAGCTTCATCAGCTTTGCCACCTTGTCGAAGGCCTCTCCCGGTGCATCGTCACGGGTTCCATTCAGCCTTTGGATCGTATTCCCCCGGACAAGGTACACGGAAGCGTGGCTGCCTGATACCACTAGACCCAGAAAGGATTCCGGCCGGTTTTTCTCGATAAAGGGAGAAAAGAGGTGACCTTCCAGATGATTGATACCCAGGAGAGGGATCCCCGAAGAGAGGGCGAGGCTCCGGGAAAACGCCACACCCACCAGAAGGGCCGCAATCAGACCGGGTCCCCTGGTCACAGAAATCAGGTCAACATCGGACAGGGTGAGACCCGTCTTTTTCCAGATTGATTCATAGAGGACAGGAAGATTGATGAGGTGGTGCCGTGCGGCGATTTCGGGAACAACCCCATGAAAGGGACGGTGAACCTCGATCTGAGTCGAGGTTATCTGATCCAGGACCCGACCCGTCTCTCCCACCAGGGCGACGGAGGTTTCGTCGCAGGAAGTTTCAATACCGAGGACGTATTTCATTGGAGTGCGCGGAGAGATTGATTCAGAGGCGGTTGAGCAATTCCCCGTTCTGTGATGATGGCGCTGATGAGTCGGCCGGGAGTAACATCAAAGGCCGGATGCCAGGCATCGGCGGAATCAGGAGCAATCTTCAGGCCCCGAAAGGCTTTCACTTCCTCAGGATCCCGTTCCTCGATGGGAATGTCATCCCCGGATGCCAATTTCATATCGACGGTAGACCAGGGAGCTGCGATATAAAAGGGTATCTTATGGGCTGCGGCGAGGTGTGCCATTCCATAGGTTCCGATCTTGTTTGCCGCATCCCCGCTGGCAACGATTCGATCCGCCCCCGTAATCACAGCCTGAACGTTTTTTTGCTTCATCGTCCAGCCAACCATATTGTCCGTGATCACCGTTACGTTGATCCCGTCCCTTTGAAGCTCCCATGCTGTAAGACGGGCTCCCTGCAGCCAGGGGCGTGTTTCCGGCACCATAACCATGAGATCCCTGTTTTGTCTGAAAAGACTGCGGATCACACCCAGCGCCGTCCCATATCCTGCTGTAGCCAGAGCTCCTGCATTACAGATGGTCATCACACACCCGACCTGACCAATCAGTTCGGCTCCCAGCTCTCCCATGCGAAGGTTGGCTTCAATATCTTCCTCCATGATTCGATCCGCTTCCGTCTTGAGAAATTTCCAGTCCCCGCCTGATTTTCTCCAGATCCCTTCCATCCTGGATATGGCCCATCCCAGATTCACCGCGGTGGGACGAGTGGCGAGGAGCATCTGTCTGGCGTCCTCAAGATCAATTCCCTCCTTTGCGGCAAGGGCCATACCGTAAGCAGCAGTGACTCCGATTGCAGGCGCCCCCCGCACAACCATATCCCGTATTGCGTCCGCTACGGACTGACAATCCTCACATGTGAGCCATACCTCCTCGGCAGGAAGAACTCGCTGATCCAGCAAAGAAAGGCGACCGTTCCTCCATTTCATGGGCGAAAAGGTTTTAGTTTTCTCAATCATCATGGCCGATTATTGTACACTACTCCACTCCTCTCCCACCCGGGTACGAGATTAACAGTACTTAAGACGGACCCGATAGGTAACGACAACCTCTTCGTCGGGATTGACCGGAACGGGAAATTCAAGGGTAAAGGCATCCATCTTGATAAATGGGTGCGAATGGTTCAACATTTCCCATTCCCCACCTACAGGCTCAATAAGTCTCAGCGTGGCGGGCTCTTTCTTATGGTTCCGAACCTTGATTTCAAAAGCGGATTCTCGGACACAGTCGGATATTACCCGATAATCGGTCTGACGCCTTTCTGTGACCAGATCGAAAGCGTTTCCGAGTGTCAGATAGATCGACTCATCCCGGGGTGTGTGATCGATGGTATCCTCCCCGATGAACTGGGACGAACCGTCCGTATCCCGTTTGTAAACCCGGACTGTACCTTTGGGAAGGGGTAAACCGAGTCCATTCTTCTCAGAATTCATAACTTTGACAGCCACCTCGACTTTGGGCTTCTGGACATCTCCGATTCTCTGGCTGTAGTACCAGCGCTGCCCCCGGGCTATGAACTGCTTTTCAACTCCGAACTCATCTGCGTGCAGCAGCTCAATCTGTTTTTGCTGGCGATCATTCAGCGTGGCGGGCCTCTGAAGAGTGTACATGTGATATTCGAAAAAGGACTTTTCTTCAAATTGGGGTGCGGATTCTGCCAGGACCCCCTTCTGTGCATACCGCATCATCGGCTCTCTATCCTGTACAACGTTGACGTCACCGGCAATGAGCTTCAGGGTGGCATGGGTATAGGTAGCTCCGGAATTGTTCGTCAGCGTGACCCAGCCGATCATGTCTCCACCTGTATCCTTTTCGTCAAGAGTAAAGACATAGTCAGCTTTCCATGTAATATTCTGGGTCAGATACGTCGTCTGAACCCTTGCGCTTCCCTTTTTCGCGTCCAACAGCCAGACAAGAGTCGGCTTTGCGTAAAGGTTGGCGGGAAGCTGCGGAAACTCCAGGTACGCATACGGGGGATTCACCACGATTCTGTCCCCGATCTGCCACACTGTGCCATTATTTGTAGAGAGGAGATGGGCCCTCGTCCGCTTTTCCACGGTTCTGTCTTCATCGCGGTCCAGTCGAACCAGATCGACATCCCGATCCAGGTACTTTTCAAGAAGCTTCTGAGGGGATAAAAGATCAAATTCGTAATTTTGTTCCCGTACCGTAAACTCCGCGCCCGTGATCCCCTTGATGGCCACAGTTTCCGGCATAATCTGCGATGCCACATCCTGGAACCAGAGATTCACCATCCCGCCCGGGAAGTTTACGTTTCTTACCTCATTCACCAGGGCGCGGTTCTGGTTATAAACGGTAAGATGTACCGACTCCTGATCCGATGCATCGGACCTGACAATTCCGGGCTCTTCCGGTGAGGCCGGTTTCACCGTCACCGCACCGCACAGAATACCGAGGGCAAGAATGGATACAATGGTTGGATTTCGCATACTGGATACCTCCTTATACCTGGTGTTTTTATGAAATAGTGGAATCGGACTCTTTACCCCGATTCCGGTAAATGAGCATCAAATTTCGAAGATAGATGAATGCACCTCCCGCCTGTCCGAGAATAAACACGGGATCCTTGAGCTGTATGGCGTATACCAGAAGCATCGATCCTCCAATCAGCGAAAAATACCAGAACTGAACAGGGATAACACTTCGTTTTTCCTTCTCGGATACCATCCACTGGATCAGAAAACGCGAAAAGAAACATGCCTGCCCGATAAAGCCCCAGATCAGCCAAAAATTCATCTTCATGCATTCTCCTCATCGATATGTTCACGAATTTCATAGGCCTGGATCCGACGGGTAAGCCACCTCACTCCGTAAAGATCCGAAAGACCGACGATCAGACGATCCCAGGTACCATATTTTGTCTTACCCCCGAGGCGGGCCCGGTGGTTGACGGGGATTTCTTTTACGGTAAAACCCATACGACAGGCAAGGATGGGAGCAAAGCGGTGCAGGCTTGTAAAATAAGGCAGATTGCGAGAGACCCTGTTCGACATAACCCTCATCGCGCATCCGACATCATGAAATGGATCTCTTAAAACCAGCCTTCGAAATGAATTGGCGATCTTCGAACTGATCCGCTTTATCCAGCGATCCTTTCGTTTCCTCCTCACCCCTACAACCATGTCGGCATCATTCAGCAGGGTAATCATGGCCGGGAAGTCATGGGGATCATTCTGGCCGTCACCATCCATCGTCAGGAGGATTTCCCCCTTTGCCTTCTGGAGCCCGAAGTAGACAGCTGAAGACTGCCCTCCTTTTTTCCGGGCTGAAAAAACACGCAGTTCGGGAATCGATGGGCAAAGTGCGGAGAGAATGTCCCGGGTCCGGTCAGAACTCCCGTCATTAACCGCGAGAATCTCAAAAGACTGGTTCAGGCCTTTCAAGACTTCCGCTGTTTCCAGGATTACATTCTCTGCGCACGCCTCTTCATTATGAAAGGGAATAACCGCGGACAATTTCACACTACCATTATACACGCAGCGGATCTCCGTTAAATCAAAGAAGGCGTATAACTACAGTAATGAGGCCGGCCGCGATGGCCATCCATGAAAGGAAAGCTCCCAGGGTAAGAACCTGCTGTAAGGAGCGAAGTACTTCGCGTCTCATCGGCAACACGGCTCCGAGAAAGAGTCCGCCCAGGGCCCCTCCGACATGCCCCGCATTGTCGGCTCCCACCAGAAATCCGAAGACCAGGGCATAGAGAGCCCATTGAACCATAAAGTTTCGAAGTCCCCTGTTTCCCAGGCGGTGCGCATAGACAATCATGAAACCGATCAGACCAAACAGGCTGCCGGAGGCACCTGCCGTTGGCGAAAGGGGGTGAAAGAGAAGGCCTGCCCCGGTTGCCGTCACAGCCGTGAAGGTATAAAGAAAAATAAAAAACCTTCCGGTTTCCCTTTCGATAATCGGTGCAATCTGATAGAGAACTACCATGTTAAAGGCAAAGTGGATAAATCCGATATGGACAAAAGCATAGGTGATTACCCGATAGAACTGTCCCTGAAAAACATAAGGCCAGAATTGGGCACCCGTACGGATCAGGGTATCCGTCGATGGACTCATCAATCCCTTCGGGCCTTCCAGAACCAGCGCAAGAACAAACCATATAAAGTTGAGACTCAAAAGGGTCCAGGTCGCTGGAATATCGGCCGAGGTAAGTCGAAGGGGAAGCCAGTTCAACCAGGCAGGCAGAAGAATGGACCCGCAGGTTACACATCTGCGATCCGTAACAGGACTCAGGCCACCGCAGCGCAGGCAACGTTTCATCGTAAGCCTTCGAGGACCTTCCTGCTTTTGAAACGCCTCCTTCAAAGCCCTTTCTGCCCGGTAAATTCTCCAGCGCCACTTCGGGCTGTTGAAACCCAGAAAGTCAAGCAAAGACTTCAGGCTCAAATTATTCCCCTTCCTGCAAGGAACGTGTGCAAGATCATACTTCAGGTTACCACGAAGAGCAAATCGTATGCATCCGCAAATGATATAATGAAAAGTTATGGGAATTTCCGGCACCCTGCGAACAATGAGCCTTGCCGATCTTATGCAGTGGATCTTTCATTCCCTGAAGACGGGAACCCTCATCATTCAGGGAGTAACCACAGAGAAACGGGTATTTTTCGAGCGCGGTTACATTATCTCGACAACTTCGGACGATCCGAGGGAGTATCTGGGGCAGTTTCTTCTTTCTTACGGCTACATCACCGAGGAAGAACTGACCCGGGCCATGGAAGTACAGAGCCAGTCCAACATGCTGCTGGGGAAGATACTCGTCATGATCGGCGCAATTTCCAGCGACGAACTCCAGAAGCTGATGCGAATCAAGGCTGAAGAGAGCCTGTATGAGATTTTTCTATGGGACGAAGGAGAGTTCACCTTCATTGAAGATCTGCTGCCGGAAATCAAGATGATCCCCCTGAAGATCGACCCCACAAAAATTATCATGGAAGGGCTGCGAAGATCCGATGAATGGAAGAGGGTAAAGCAGGTAATTCCAAGCATGAGGACGATTCCTTTCAGGGCAATGGACATGGAGGCCGAGATGGATGCCCGGGAACAACTCATCCTTGATCAGTGCAACGGAAAGCATACCGTCGCCGATATCGCTCTCCTTACCCGTTCCCGTGATTTTCATACTTCCATGATTCTCTTCCAGCTTCACAACAGGAATCTGGTCACCTTTTCGACTCCAGAGGAAGCCCTGGCCATCGAGGAGCACAGGAATTCGAGGTTTGCCGATATCGATGAAGCGGAACTTGAAGTGCATCGCCTTATGACACGGAGCGGCATGCTTCTGAAGAAGGGAATCTTTCAGGAAGCCTGGGACACCATCCGAAAAGTACAGACGCTTCGACCCGATGAACTTGCCGTTGAGGAAAGGATCGAAAAGGTCCAGACCCACATCCTTTCCAGCCTGCAGGCAAAGGGAATTCGAACCAGTGCAATCCCCTTTCTGAAATTGCCTCTGGAAGAAATATCCAATCTCAACCTCACCCCGAAGGAAGGTTTCATTCTGACCCGGATCAACGGTCACTATGATATTCAGAACATTCTGGCTCTGGCCCCGATGCACGTGGTGGATGCCTATCTGGTCTTTGATTCTCTTATGAATCGGGATATCATAGGAATACAACATGGCGATCCTCAGAACTGAATTATTCCGCCTGGCAATTTCGTTCGCTTCCCTGACTCTCCTTGTGGGAACAACTTTCCTTTTCCCATTCACAATCCCATCACCCAACACCTTTGCCCTGGCCATCCTGCTCCTGGCTTTTCTGATGACAGTCATGGAATTCAAGGTATTCGAACTTCGCCACACTCTCCTGCATTTTATTGCCCTGCCCCTCGCCCTTCTCTTCCCAAACCCCACCTTTATCATGATCTTTGTGCTGTCCGTTCTGCTCTTGAAGGGTCTCGCACTTCGTCGAGACAAACCGCTCATTATTCTTCAGGACAGCCTGGGACAGGCATTTGTCTACGGCATTACGGCCGTTGCGGCGGCGGCATCTCTCAATCCGTCACTCCCTCTCCGTGCCCAGCCCACACAAACTCTTTTTTCCATCATGGTGTTTGCTCTTTTCAGACCCGCCCTCCAGCTCCTCACGAAGAGGGACCGGGAACCGGTTCTCAAGCTCGGGCTCGTGCGGATGTCCGAACTGCTCATTCTGATACCGATTCTACTCTTTGCTGATGTTCTTCAGGAAAACTATGGTCTCAATCAGACCCTTCTGGTCTTTATCCCTGTCGGTGTTCTTGGATTCCTGGTAAAAACAATCTCCGACATTGAAAAGAAGAAAATGGAAATCTTTCAGCATGGCCAGGAGCTAAAGGTAATCCAGGAAATATCCAACCTTTCCATGGTGGAAGCCATCGGCAGCGCTTTTTTTCAGAAGGTTTGCGACCTTCTCAAACTCATCATCCCCATTGACAGTGCGGCTGTCATTTTCTGGGAGAGTTTCGACCCCGACCATCCGATCCAGGTATACACGATTGGCGAGGTGCAGCGACGATCTGTAGAACTTCAAAATGTCGTGGAATCTCTGAAACTGTATGAGCGTGCTCCGGACATGGCGGAGATCACCAATCTTGTTGACCGATTCTGGCTTCACAAGGAACGCCGCAGCCGGGTTGTCATGCCTCTGAAGACCCAGGAACTCTATATGGGACTCCTGATCCTGGAAAGCAGGCTTAAGGTTCTTGACAGGTATCACAACCAGGAGATCATCGGCATCCTTGCCGATCATTTATCCATTTCGGTTCAGGACTACCTCCTCAGGCAGGAAATGCAGCTCATGAATCGACATCTCATGAACCAGACGGAAACGCTGGGGAAGCTCCTCGAGATCTCCCATGAAATCACAAAAGAACTGCAACTGGATAAAGTCCTGAACAAAGTCGCGAGGGCAGTGCGGGACACCCTGGGATTCAATACCGTTCTGGTCAGTCTTTACAACCCTGAAACCCGTTCCTTTGAACGACTGGCGCAGGCCGGCCTGGACGATGTGTGGGACAGGGTCCGGGCCGTCACCGTGCCAGAGGATGAAGTTATCCGCCACTGGATCGAAGACACGCGCATTTCCAAGTCTTTCTTCGTCGAACACTCCAAGTACATTTCCAGCGACTACGACATCCTGGTCAAGTCCGAAGCGGAAGAGTGGAAACCAGGAATGTGGCATCCCCTCAACATGCTCTTTATTCCCCTCAAGACCGGCCAGGAGCTTGTCGGGTATCTATCGATCGATGACCCTGTCGATGGCCGTGTTCCCACCTATGAGAAAATTCAGGCTCTGGAAATTTTCGCCAACCAGGCGGTTGCAGCCATTATTTCGGCACGCAACTTCGAAAAGATCCGCCAGCTTTCCATCCATGATCCGTTAACCAACACTTACAACCATCGGCACTTTCAGGAGGTTCTCCTGACCGAACTGAAGCGGCATCAGCGGATGAAGAAACCTCTTTGCCTCTCCATCATCGATATTGACAATTTCAAGGAAGTCAACGATTCTTTCGGCCACCTTGTAGGAGATGAAGTTCTCAAAGAGATGGTGAAAATCGTGAAAACCACCATTCGTGATCCCCTCGACATGGTGTTCCGTTACGGAGGCGAGGAATTCATGATCATCTTCACCGAGATGTCGATGGAACAGGCCGTCGTTGTGGCTGAACGAGTGCGCATCGGTGTTGAAAGACACATTTTTGAATGTATCGTGGATGGAGAGAAGCACCGTCTGAACATCACCATCAGCCTGGGGTTGTCCATGTTTCCGACCGATGCGAGGGAAAAGGACCGTCTTATCGATCGGGCAGACCAGGCACTGTACCGGGCAAAATCTCTTGGGAAAAACCGGGTTGTTACCTTTTCCTATTCCCCCGACGGGGAGGACGAGAAAGGTACGGGTTTCCAGGGATCGTGAAACGCAGCGGCCAGAGAGCCGCTTTCCCGGCGTAATCCACTCCGACTCTCGGACTTCGATCAATTTCAAAAGGTGTGCCTGCGGTTCGTCCCTCTATCCAGAGAGGTGAAGTATGGAGAGGATGGCCATTCAGTGTCCCGTCAATTGCCAGAGCCTGGCAGAGAACGGCAGGGCCTGAAGAAAGATTGACTCGGCCCATTCTTCTTTTTCGCATGGTCTCGATCCCCTTTACGGGGTGGAGAGCTCGAATCAGAACTGCCTCCGGCTCCCCTTCTCCCCGGGTCACAACATTCGCACAAAAATGCATTCCGTACACAAAATAAACATAGGCCACACCTCCAGCCCGAAACATGGGCTCCACTCTTGGGGTCCTGCCCCGAAAACTGTGACAGGCGGGATCCCGCTCTCCCAGATAAGCCTCTGTTTCAACGATCATTCCTGCAATGATTTCATCTCCCAGGGCCCTGAACAGGAAACAACCCAAAAGATCTTCCGCAACCTGTTCCGTGTCTCGACGGTAAAACTCCGGAGGAAGCGCCGATTGAACTTCCGGGTTGGTTGGCGTATCATGACGATTCATGAATACAGTTCTCCTTACGGGCGGCTGCGGTTTCATCGGTTCCCATCTGGCTGAGATGTACAGGGCCGAGGGATGGGCTGTTGTGGTGGTGGATAACCTGTCCACCGGAACAAGATCCAACCTCCCACAGGGCTGCACATTATACCAGAAAGATGTTGCCGATCCTGATCTGATCGATGTTTTCCGAAAACACCGGCCAACCATCGTAAATCATCATGCCGCCCAGGTGGACGTTCGAATCAGTGTCTCAGATCCTCTTTTGGATGCGCGGACCAACATCCTTGGACTATTGAACATCCTGCAGTGTTGTCGGGAATTCAGGCCCGAACATATCCTGTTTGCCTCTTCCGGCGGAGCGATTTACGGGGATGACGTCCCCATTCCGACACCCGAAGAGGCAGCACCTCAGCCTCTCTCGCCCTATGGGGTGGCAAAGTACGCGAGTGAGCTGTATCTGAACTGTTTTCAAAGAGAATATAAGGTCCCATTCACGGCACTTCGATACGGAAATGTATATGGTCCACGACAGAATCCTCATGGCGAAGCCGGTGTCGTAGCCATCTTTTTCCATAAGCTTCTGGCAGGTGAAACTCCCACCATTCATGGTGAAGGTCAACAGAGCCGGGACTATGTCTTTGTGAAGGACGTCGTAACCGCCAACAGGTTGGCGACTCAACAAAGGCTCGAAGGAGCTTACAACGTTGGAACGGGAGTCCCCACGACCGTCAACCAGCTTGGAACATTGATTCTTTCAGCTCTGGGTCATGAGGGGCGAGACCTCCCTCATGGACCGGCCAAGGCCGGTGAACAGATGAGAAGTCTCCTGGACTCGTCCAAAATTCGCGCATCCTTGGGGAAAACATTTTCCTGGACCCCCCTTCAGGAGGGCTTAATCCTGACTTGCAACGCCTTTCGAAAGTCGTTTTAGAATCAGAATAGTCCGGTCGTCCTGAATCTTTGCGCCTTCAAGAAAATCATCGACTTCACGAAAAACAGCCGTTGCTATCGTTTTAGCGGATCGATCCCGGTTTTTCTCCACAGTTTCGAGCAAACGGAATTCTTCAAACATTCTCCCGTCGGGAGCCGTTGCTTCGACAATTCCGTCGGTATACAGAACCAGAATATCACCTTCATCGAGATGAGCCAGCCCACGGTTGTATGTAGCTTCCGGAATCGGGCCAAGGATCAAACCGCGCTCTGAGAGGCAGGTCCAGCTACCCTGATGATGCAGGTAGGGTGTGTTATGTCCCGCGTTGACATAGATCATGAGACCGTTGGACTCAAGCTCGCCGAAAAAGAGGGAAACAAATCGTGAGGTCATTTTGCCCCGGGCGATAATTCGATTCAGTTTCTCCATGGTTTTGGTGATTTTGAACTCTCTCGCAATTCCCATACGTAGGCCGACATAGACGTCGCGAATCAGGAGAGCACTGGGGAGACCGTGCCCTGTGGCATCCCCGATGGAGAGGCCCAGTGTTGTGTCTCCGATGGAGATATAGTCAAAATAATCGCCTCCCACCGATTCCGCCGGCTGGGAGACACCAAAAATATCGAATCCGGGAAATCGGGGATGTTTCTTGGGGAGGATCGATTCCTGTATTTTCCGTGCCTCGTTTACCAGAGCATGATAGGCTTCTTCCTGGAGCTTGTGGTTGATGGCATGACGCACGATATTCAGCGTATAGTAGATGACTTCCCGATCCACCTTGCCTCTGAAGCTGAAGGAAATGAGGAACTGACCGTCCCCTACGGAGATGGAAGCGAACTGATGGACACCCAGCTGTTTTTCAATACTTGAATCTACGCCAGGTGTAGAGCGGTCCATAAGAACAATCCCGCTATCCAGAGCCTGCTCTATCGGAGGATAGGAGCTGGGAACGGAAAACCCTTCGGGTGCCTTATTTGCGCTCCCCTGGGTACTGACAATTCTAAAAACACCATTATCCCTGCGGTAGATTCTGAATCCGGAGAGATGAAGTTCTTCTTTGAAGTTGCGAAGCAGTTCGCGTGCCGCATGGATGACAAGTTCCTCCGCACTTCCTTCCACATCCATAGCCGATACGGTTTTTTCAACGTTTCTGAATAAGTGACGATATTCCATAATCATGCAGGACCTGAGGTCCCGGACCTCCAATCAGTTTAAATCGAATCATAACAACAATGCGATGCGTTCTATTCTCCCCTGAAGTATTTCCCATAAAGGATTTCCCGGTAGACTTCCAAATATCCAAGGACCGTATCTTTCAATGGAAAATTTCTGGGAGGGCGATTGTCCCATCTTCCTTCCATTGCGTCAACCATGGCGTTTTGCAGGATCTCAGGATCGGCGGGAGGAACCAGGATGGATTTCCCTCCCACAACTTCAGGCAGGGAAGCCACGTCACTGGCCAGTACCGGGATTCCCAGACTTGAGGCTTCGGCGGCAATCAGGCCGAACCCCTCACTGAGCGAAGGAACGACGACACAATCCGCGGCAAGAATCGTTTCGATCAGATGGCCCCTGGGCATCGAAGACTGAAAGAAAATAGTATCGTTTCGGTCTCCCCTTTCGGCAAGCGTCTGGCATAAGGTATATCCGGACATTGGTTTCCTTGAAAGAACAAGGATCAGAACCGCTTTACGATCGGGAGGCAGGAGGTGAAATCCTCGAATCAGGTACTCAACTCCCCTCCACACGCCGGGTCTGCCGAAATATAGAAAGGCAAAACGGTCTCCTATATTCAGTTTATTCCGGATTACCTCTCTCCGGGTATCATTCCAATCGGCCGGGGGTCTCACATCCACGGGATTGTAGACCTGTCGAATCTTATCATCCGAAACTCCCGCAAGACGAAGTGCCTGTCGGGTACTCCAGGATACGGTAACCCACCGGCTGACCCTGCGTTTCAGGAGAACCCTCTGTGCCAGTGGATAGATTTTTTTCATGAACCAGCTTACCCGTGGAGAAACCTCCGGGAGGTGCAGCCAGACTTCGTGGACGGTTCCCACCAGGGGTTTCCCTCTCAGGCGGGACACCAGCCAGGCCGGGAAGACACCGTTAAAGGTAGAGCAGTGAATCAGATCCGCCCAGGGTGCGTGACGGAAGAGAGCGGGAATGGCCAGAAGGTTGAAGGTCAGACGCATCGGTTTTGGACAACGGATACGGTAGACTTCCACTCCATCCATTGTCTCCTTCGCCCGGGTATCTTCCACACGAGATGTCACGATTCTGACCTCATGACCTTCCTGGACAAGGGCTCTCGTCAGATCGTACATCATCTGCTCCACCCCACCGATGTGGGGGGGGAAGTATTCGAGGCAGAAGAGGATACGCACGGGAAAACTATATCATGGAGTGCCGTGGTTATGAACTGGAATCGGGCTTATCTCTCTCCACTGTTACACCAGGTATGGAACCCGGGTGTGTCATCGTTGCCGGATCGAGTACTTCACGAAGAATATTTTCATCCAGTTCACCCTGTTCCAGGGCAATGTCAAAGACGCGCCGCCCCGTCGCAAGGGCCTCCTTTGCGATATCGGCCGCACGATCGTATCCGATATAGGGAACGAGGGCGGTTACGATTCCCAGGGATCCCTCCAGGAGATCTCTGCATCGTTTTTCATCCGCACGGATTCCATCCACACATCGTTCCCGAAGTACGTGCATCGATCTTTCCAGAACCTGGAATGAGAAAAAGAGATTGAACCCGATCAACGGCTCAAAGGCATTCAATTCCAGCTGGCCTGAAGCGGCCGCCATGGTGATCGTCACGTCATTTCCGATGACCTGGAAACATGCCTGATTGACCACCTCAGGAATCACGGGATTGACCTTTCCCGGCATAATGGTTGACCCGGGCTGGACCGCGGGAAGATGAATTTCTGCGATACCCGATCGGGGTCCGGAAGAGAGGAGGCGGAGATCGTTACAGGTTTTCGCCAGCTTTACGGCAATCCGTTTGAGAACACCCGAAAGCTGGACGAAGGCACCAGCATCCGATGTGGCCTCGATGAGGTGAGGGGCTGTGATCAGATGAACACCCGTAATGCGGGAAAGATTTTCTCTGACCCGTTCCGCGTAGCCCTCGACGGTATTCAATCCCGTTCCAATGGCGGTCGCCCCCATGTTGATCTCCAGAAGAAGGGTGGATGCTTCCCGTAGCCGATCCCGGTCTTCCCGGAGCGTCACGGCATAGGCTTCAAATTCCTGGCCCAGCGTCATGGGTACGGCATCCTGAAGCTGGGTTCTGCCCAGTTTAAGAATGTTCCGAAACTCATGTGCTTTTCTCTCAAGAGAACAGCAGAGCAACTCCATTGCGTCCAGCAGAGTTTCGACACGCCCCAACGCCGCCAGCTTGAGCGCTGTGGGGTAAACGTCATTGGTGGACTGGGACAGATTTACGTGGTTATTCGGATGGCATCGATCGTAACTGCCTGGCTTGAATCCCAGGATCTGTAACGTCCGGTTGGCAATCACTTCGTTGGCGTTCATATTCGTCGAAGTGCCTGCACCTCCCTGAATCGCATCCACAACAAAGGAGTCGAGGAATTGACCCTGGCGAATCTCCCGGCACGCCTGAAACATGGCCTCACCGAGGTCCCGATCCAGAAGCCCAAGTGCGACATTCGCTTCTGCAGCAGCTTCCTTGATGGAAGCAAGAGCACGGATTAGAAGGGGGAAATTCGAGAGAGGGATTCCCGTAATCGGGAAATTTTCCACGGCTCGAAGGGTCTGAAGACCGTAGAGCGCATCTGCGGGAACGGGGCGTTCCCCGAGGCTGTCACGTTCCATTCGTACTTCCATAGCATCACACTCCTGTTGTCGTTACCTGCCCGGGAAGATGGGAGGTGACCTATTGTATCTCACACATCCATCTGCGTGGCTTCCCCCGCTGTAAAGAACCATCTTCTGGTACGCTAGTACGACATGGATCAGAAAAGGCATTCACCTCATAAGCATAAAACCATCACCGGTATCCTCCTGGACTGGTTTCGAACGAGCGCCCGGGATCTTCCATGGCGCCGGGAACCACGAAATCCTTATCGTGTATGGATTTCCGAGATCATGCTTCAACAGACCCGGGTGGCCACAGTCATTCCCTATTATCAGCGATGGATGGAACAATTCCCCGACGTTCAGAGCCTGGCTGAAGCTTCTCTCGATCAGGTACTCAAGGCATGGGAAGGACTCGGTTACTACCGGCGAGCCCGGATGATTCATGAAGCGGCACGAGAGATCCGGTTGAAATTTGGAGGAATTCTCCCGCTTACCGCGGAGGAGTTAAAAACCCTTCCGGGGATTGGTTCCTATGCTGCGGCCGCCATCGCTTCAATCGTTGCAGATGAACGGGTTATCGCTGTAGACGGCAATGTAAAGAGGGTAGCCGCCCGACTCTTCGGAATCGAGGAAAAAATTACCTCCAGAATGGTGGAGAAACTTCTCATTCCCCACCTTCCCCCTAAAGGTTCCGGGGCCTTTAATGAAGCCCTGATGGAACTTGGAGCTATGATCTGCACGCCTCGCTCTCCCGCCTGCAAAAGTTGCCCAATAAGCCGGGAATGTATTGCCCGGACGAAGAACCTTGTCCATTCGATCCCTCTTCCCGCCCGGGCAAAACGCCCTCCCCTTGTAAGGGCTATTGGCCTGGTACAAATCCGTAAGAAAGAGATCCTGCTGATTCAGCGCCCGGAGGAAGAGATGTTGGGAGGCCTCTGGGGTTTTCCTCTTCTCTATGACAGAGATAACCTGCCGGAAGGTTCGCGGACCCTTCCGGAAATCCGCCATTCCTATACTCACTTCACACTGGCTGTAACACCTTGCGTTATCATTGAGGCGGAAACGGATGGTCTTTCGGATCGCCGTTCCACAGAGCGATTCGTCAGCCTGAATGAATCCGAGACCATGGCCCTGTCCAGACTGGACAGGAAGATACTGGAGCTGGTGAAAACGGAAGGAATCATCGGCGTGGATAAGCCGGTTCAGCGATAGATCATCGAGGTGTATCCTACCCAGTGCCTCAGATTGGCCGGGGCGGAAACCGTGAGGCCGGCCTCCGGAAGGTCGAGCTGGCCGGCCTCCACGCTGGTTGTATAGGATTCCAGACTTCCGACGGGAACAGACATCTCCATCGATTCGGTGAGACGAATTGAATAGAGCAGACCAAAGGGAATGGAAAACCGGCCGCACCAGGTAATCCTGTATTCAAGCCTTTCATCTTCCGTGACGAGGCTGTACAGAAGATTCTTCAGCCTGGAAGCATTAAGAGGACCAAGAAGATCGTTCTTAATCAGATCCAGATCTCTCTTTTTCGCCTCTTTCAGACCATGGATGCCCACACCAAAGGGTGCGAAGTTCTTCCCTCCCCACTGTCTATCCCCGTAGTGGACCGAATCATTGGAGATCACAATCTGGAAATCCCTTCCCCATGACCATTCCCGGGCTTTCAGAATGTTCTCCGTAGCCACGGCAAGCTTCTTTGCGAGAATCTCCATGCGATCCCAGGGCATGGGAGAAACCAGAATCGGCACGATGGAGAGTTCAGGATTCTGAGCCTGAAGAAAGGGAATGAGGGCTTCCAGGGAGTGCTCTTCCGAGTGGTGATCGCTGGAAACCACAAAGTCCACCTCCTCCAGAGAGGATTCCAGGGCGTCTCGAAAGTCCAGGTCAACAGGAATGGTGCCAAGAGGTCCCTTCCATCCGTCAAATGCATCAAAAATCAAACGATCCCGGATCCCCCATCGAGAAGCTCCGTGCGCCACGCCAATCATCAGAACCGTCCGCGCCCGTATACCTCTTGTCGATCGGAAGATAGACTCCCCGGAGTAAAGGTGATCATCGTGTGCGCTTATTACGACACGAGCCGGGTCTTCCCCCTGACTCACGACAGGAGGATGCTCCCGTTCACAGGCTTCGATCACTGCGTGGATCTTTTCAGGGGTGAACGCATACCCTGAAGGGTCCTGAATCTCGCGAAACTGCCCTGAAGATGCGAGAACCATGGAGATTATCAGTCCTGTCAGAACCATCGTTCCTCCTCGGAAGACAAAGAAAAGGTTGTTGCTACCATTGTAGCGAAGCCTGAAGAAGGGGACAACATCATCCTGTGAATTGCGGGTCAACCCTTTGATATACTATCCCCATGTCAAAGGATTATTACAAAATCCTGGGAGTATCGCGAAAGGCGTCGAGAAATGAAATCAAGAAGGCGTATCGCCGTCTTGCTCGCAAGTATCATCCCGATGTAAACCCCGGTGACAAAAAATCGGAGGAGATGTTCAAACAGATCTCGGAAGCCTATTCCGTCCTTTCCGATTCAGAAAAACGGAAGCGCTATGATGAGGCCGGTACAGAGGGATTTTCCCATGGAGCCCACCCGGGAGGCGGCGAAGGGCATGTCTGGAGGACGGTTTCACCCGAAGGCGGGGCTGACCCGGCTGACTTTGACTTCTTTTCGAGGTTTACAGGATTTGGTGACATGTTTTCCTCCATCTTTTCATCCGAAAGACAGAGTGGCGAAAGGGTCTCGACCAGGACTCAGCGAGGCGGCGACACCACGGAAGAAATCGAGATCGATTTCGGAACTGCAGTCCATGGCGGCGGTACGTTCGTTACTCTTCGCGTTCAGGAAGAATGCACCCTCTGTGGGGGCCTCGGAAATACCGGTGGAAGGTTGTGCCAGCAATGCCACGGGGCAGGAATTCTCGTTAAGAGCGAACGCATTCGGGTAAAGATTCCTGAGGGGATCTATGACGGTGCCATGATCCGAATCAAGGAGAAGGGACTGCCGGGTCGGGCCGGCGGATTGAGGGGAGATCTCTTTGTAAAGGTGAAAATCCGCTCCCATTCCTACTTTGAGAGACGAGGGGATGACATATATGCGAATCTGCCTGTAACGATGGCGGAAGCCTATGGAGGCGCCGAGGTAACCGCGGCTACGATTCACGGGAGGATCAAGCTCAAAGTGCCGTCCAGAACGCAGAATGGGAGCCTGATCCGTGTCCGCGGAAAAGGGGTGCGAAATATCAAGACCAACGCGTACGGAGACCATTACTGCAGGATCCAGGTGATGATTCCCGACCGGGAATCCGAGGTAGCCAAGGACCTCATGCGGCGGCTGAACGAATATTACATCATGGATATCCGGGCGGGCCTTCCCGATTCGGTCTGAGAATAATTCAGCAATCAGCGCAGCATTAACAGAACCTGGATCAAACCGGTTCCGTTTGCCAGCGATTCCATCGCCTTTCCCAGGATCGTGCCAGCCATGGGGTTATCCGACCTCATCGCATGTCCCGATGTAGGAGAGGTCACAAGAAGATCCCCTTTTTGAATGGCTCCATAGGAGGCATCTACCCTGACCTTCGCCACTCCTCCCACCAGCAGCGGGACCCTGCCCTCTGAATAAAAAGGGTCCAGCCCATTGACATCTTCGTTGGCTAAATCGCCTGCCACCCCTGCGATCAACCTGTCCTCCGGCAGGCAGGCAATCCGGTAGGCGCCGGATGAAGAATCCTGATTCATCACAAGTACATCCCCCTCATGGATCGGATCATCTACGGAAACTCGAATTACCATTTGCCCGGACTGTGAACCTGGATCATTAAGATATCTCTCTTCAGAATGTGAAGACTCATGCTCCAGTTTTCCATCACGGGCCAATTCCGACTCTTGTTTTCTTTGATGTTTCGCATTTTCTGACGGTACCTGCAGTCCTGATACCTGGCATACTCCTTTCTGAGAAGACCTCGACCCTGAGCCCTGACCCATTGGAATCCACATCAGTTGTTTTCCACAGCTTCCCCAATCAAGTGTGTAGTGAACAACCCACACTTCTCCCTTTCGCACGGGCATCGTAAATGTGGATCCTCCATACATGCTCCCAGCATACAAACGCCAACTCCCGTTGGCAGTACCCTGCACCCAGCACAGATCCCCTCCTGAGATTCCGTACGCATAAAGATATCCCTGAACCCACCCGTCGCTTTCTGCGAGGTATTCCGTATCAAAAGAGCGAACAGATGGATCACCGAGCAATTTTACCGAGCCGTGAACATCCAAATTCGCGTCCGGAGTAGCCGTACCCAAAGCGAGAGAATTCTTGATATAGGTGTCCCCTTCAAAGTACCCTGCCCAGTTTCCCGGATTAAGGGCTGCGTACCCGTGAACTCCGATGTTGGAAGTTCCGCCCCACGCCTGTCCTTTGATCCCGGTATTACTATTGGGACCGTAGCCTCCGAAGATTCCCCCGGTCATATTACTTCCCACGTTAAGTGCAACACTCTGGGTCGAAATATCAATAGAGAGCGGTCCGTGCTTTGTCTGGCTTGAAGCAGAGATATCCAGAAATTCAGAGGGATCCCTGCCTGCCAGACTTGAAGCATTTAACGCAAAGGGTGAGGAATGTAAACGCACGCGAGGCATCAACATCTCGCTTTGAACTTTCACCTGCAGCCAGATATCGGAAAAGTTCCTAATCATCTCCAAAAGGGATAGATATTCTCCGTCTCCGCTTCCGTCCAGGATGTTTCCGCTTCCCAGAGCGACGGTAAAGAAGCCCGCGGAAACTGTCACACCCCCCGTTCCTGCAACCTTATGCTCGTCGATCAGGATTTCATCTCCTCCCGTGTCGAGAGTGAAGAAGGAGAACACCATGTCATACGTGCCATCCAGGGGGTGTCCCTGGTCATCCCGCAGAACTCCCTGATAGGAAAGAGTATCGGGAGGCGTTGACGCAGCGGACAGGATCAAAGCCGAACAGAGGATAAGGAATGCGATTCTGACAATGGTCATTGTACCTCCGCACGTGAAGCAGCATAGAAATCGAATATCGTATGCCTTATATACTCCAGTTCATTTTGTCAGTCAATAGATTCTATCTGAATGTACGAATAGGATTAGATCTTTTTCAGTGCTTCGCAAAAGCAATGAATTCCTGCTGCTGCCGGGCGACCGTTCCCCCCATAACCCTGGCCACGGTACCGCCGAACAGCGAACCCATGAGTCCCGCGTTCATAGTCCCGATATAGGTATTTCCATCTGATTTTTCATAGACACTGATCGTACAGGGCATCATGACCGAGAGCGTAAGATTATCCTCTTCTTTCAGGATTTCAAAAGCATGCCCGGCATTGCAGAGATTTACGAGCCGGATCGGCTTGAGGTCCCCTCCCCCGTTCTTACGGATGGATTCATCCAGGGGCTGGATACTGGAGACAACCCAGCCTGCATTCTGAGCGTTCTGAGTAATGGCTTCCACGGTCTCATCGAATCCCATGGGGCTTTTGATTTCCCGGAGCATCATACCCGGCGCCAGCATCCGGATAGCCAGAAAAACCCCAGCAATTCCCGCAACCAGACCGATGATAAAAAGAAGAACAAGTTTCATAGGACACCCCTTTCATTTCAATAGGATGGGAAAGTTTACCTGGATCACCTGGTTTCCCCCTGACCAACATTACTCCTTACTTATATATGCTTACAGCAATACTTAAACAACCCTCATTGGGGTTTCATTCCAGTGTGACGTTTCATCTCATCCGCATGCAGGAAGCTGCAACGAATCGACAGCTCATCTCGCCCCTGAAGACATGGGATCAAGGGGATTTTCGGGTTATCCGAGTTTTTCGATGTGGATTCCTGGTAACAGAGATGAATGCTCGCAACCACCTGCGGCGATCGACGTTTCCCTTATGTGTCCTTTTGTTTATTTGTGTGCGTAGTGCTTCTATTTCCGTAAGATCAGGACTCTTCAATCTCCAGGGTCAATAGAATTTTGATCTTTCCGGCCTGGATGTCCTCCCTGGTCAGCTTCAGAGTAAGAGGCAGGGTACGGGGTTCCTGAGGCGGAGTTTGAAGATCCTGTTTTGGACTTTCCGTTACAAGATCGGCGGCAACCTCAATCTGCAGGTCTCCACCCACTGGAGGCTGAGGCGGTGAAAGCGGCTGCCCCATTGGAGTTTCCTGTTCCAGAACGTTTTCGCTTTCTTCCGGGAGAAAATGATCCTGAGGCTCGGCACCCGGTACCTGTTCTGTCTGTTGTGAATTCTTCATCTCGGACTCTTGAGATCCGAGATCCAGAACCGGTTCCTGCATGGACACATCCGATTCAGGCGCTGGAGATGGGCTGAGGGGCTCCTCCTCAAAATGGATGGGAGACGAATGGGTATCCTGGGGGACTTCCGTGGTCGGGAGCAGATCGGGAACATGGCTGATCACAGGGGCAGAGGCTTCGTTTTGAAGGTTCTCCGCTGGAGGAGGAATTTCATGGCCGGCAACTTCCGGATGGTCTTCCCCTACTTCTTCAAAGATGAATTCGTCGGAACTCTGATCTGTGAAGAGGCTTTTGCGATCATCCTGCTCCGCCTCGTCCTCCCATACAGAGTCCGGGGTTTCATCAAAATCCATCATCGTTGTCCTCCTCTGTTCCCGTTGCTTTTTCTGTCCAAATTCAATTTCATCGATCGACAGAGTATCGCCTGCCGTCAGGCCATGCTGCTGAATCACTTCATGCAGGACATTCCTTGTAATGGACTTCAGGGTTTCGAGAACATTGAATCCTGTTGTGGCAATGGCCTCATATTCTGTATGCCCGGTCTTATTCAATGCGGACTGGAGTTGTTCCAGGGGCAGCGCATTGGGCAGATCCCGTTTATTGTATTGAATGACAATAGGTACGGTATCCGGACGCACACCGTGCTCGTTTAAGTTGTCACTGAGGTTCTTCAGGGATTCGATATTGGCATCATAAGCAAAGTCCTGTGAATCTGCCACAAATACGACGCCATCTGCTCCTTTGAGCACCAGCTTTCTTGTCGAATTGTAGTACACCTGGCCGGGAACGGTATAGAGCTGAAGCCGAACCTTCATGCCTCGAATCGTTCCCAGATCGAGCGGAAGAAAGTCAAAGAAAAGGGTACGATCCTGGTTGGTTGCAAGGGAAATCATTTTACTTTTGGAGTTGGACGGAAGAGTATCGTAAATAAACTTCAGGTTGGTTGTCTTCCCACAAAGCCCCGGGCCGTAATAGACGATCTTGAGAGTGACTTCCCGCGAAGAGTAATTAAAGAGGACCATTTTCGGGCCTACCTCGACCAGCGCCCCGGAATCCAGTACCAGCCGGAATCGCACTTTTCCCATTTTCCCGGAATCCAGCGTGTTCCTGCTCTGGGGCGTTTCTTACAATGACCCGGTAACCATACATACTGCCCATTCTTCCAGGCCCAGGCACCAGGAACCCAGTCTTTTCCTTCCGCACAGGGGTGGGTCTTCTCCACTTTGATTTTCGGAGGCGGTACGGAAACATAGGTAATGGACGCACAGGAAAAAGTCATCAGGACCACCAGCCATGAAGCTGGCAGGATTGTTCCACGCAATATTCCTGTGCTCGGTCCACTCATCATCTTATTATACCGTGCTTACGCATTCCGGTAAAACACGATCTTTCCATGATCCCAATTCAGACAAGTTTAAGCAGATGACCGAGTTTCTCCTTTTTGGTTTCCAGGTACTTCCGATTATCACTGGTGGGTAATATCTCAATGGGTACCCGTTCAATGATCTCAAGACCATACCCATTGAGAGCAACATATTTCTGGGGATTGTTTGTCATCAACCGCATGCGCCGAACCCCAAGGTCCCTGAGAATCTGTGCACCAATGCCGTAATCTCTTTTATCGACCGGAAGACCAAGCCGGGTATTGGCTTCAACGGTATCGGCCCCTTCATTATCCTGGAGTTCGTATGCTTTCAGTTTATTCATCAATCCGATTCCTCGACCTTCCTGAGTCAGATAGAGGAGAACACCCCGTCCTGTGGCTGCGATCGAGAGGAGGGCGAGGTGAAGCTGGTCTCCGCAATCACAACGCAGGGAATGGAAGATATCGCCCGTAACGCACTGAGAATGAACACGAACCAGGACGGGCTCATCCATGGTCAGATCGCCCATTGTCAGGGCAAGGTGTTCTTCCCCGGAAATTTCAGAGATATAGGGGACAGCTGTAAAATCTCCGAATTTCGTGGGGAGTCGAACAGAAGCAATTCGCCGGATATTCCGCTCGGTTTTCATCCTGTGGCGGATAATATCGGCCACGGTGATCATTTTCAGCCGATGTTCCGTGGCAAAGGCTTCCAGATCGGGGAGCCTCGCCATGGTACCGTCATCCTTCATGATTTCACAGACCACGCCCGATGGATTCAACCCGGCAAGCCGTGCGAGATCCACGATAGCCTCTGTATGGCCGGCTCTGCGCAGTACTCCCCCTTCCTGAGCACGCAAAGGAAAGACATGCCCGGGACGAGTAAGGTCACCGGGGCCCCGGGACGGATCAATTGCGGTAAGCACAGTCACTGCACGGTCGTGCGCGGATATTCCGGTGGTCACGTTTTCACGGGCTTCAATGGATACCGTAAAGGCCGTCTTGTGCGTGTTTTTATCCTCGGGAACCATGTGGGTCAGGTTCAGGGCCTCACATCGTTCTCCCGTCAGGGCAAGGCAGATGAGGCCGCGCCCATGTTTGGCCATGAAATTGATAATCTCAGGCGTGACCTTCTCCGCTGCAACACAAAGGTCACCTTCATTCTCCCGATCCTCATCATCGACGATGACAATGATTCTTCCCGTCTGCAACTCTTCGATTGCAGTTTCGATCGTGGCAAAGGTCATAGGCGCGTCCTTGCTGATGGGTTACTCGACAACTGTAAAGTCGCGGGCTTTTTCCCACTCCTTTCCGGAGAGCTTGTCCTTTACAGTCATCTTGTAGGTATAGGCTCCCGGTTCCAGCTTGAGATCCATACCGATATTGTACGCCTGCCCAAAGGCGTACCGGCCCTCAGCCAGCATGGTGGGCTGCACTTCCATTTCCGCGGTTTTTCGGACTCTTTTACCATCCGTATAAAATTCGATTTTAAATGTCAGCTTGGGTATGCCCGCTTCATCGAGCTTGGGGAAAAAGACGTTGCCAAATCCCCACAAGTCCTGCGAAACCTTAAAAATGTTGTCGGATTTGGGGACGACCTTGATCCCTCCAAAGGCATAGGCATCGGTGACAAACTGGGCCTGTGAAAGGGGTTTGACATCACAGGAGAGGGTAAACCAGAGGCCTTCCGACGTATCCTGTGTGTAGTCGGGAATGGTCACCTCTTCCAGCTTTGAAAAATCAATCGATCCGTCTGTCTTCCCCAAGGAGACGCCAAGCTTGTACGCTCCGGGAAGAAGGATAATGGAACGGTCAACATAAAATCCGCCGGGTGTCGATATCAGAGCCACGTCCTCTTCCGCTTTGACGATGGGAAGGCCGGAAGCATCTTCCACGTAGTAGGCCACGTGTTGCTCAGGAGCCGCGCCGGACCATTTCGCTTCGGGGAGGAAGATGTGAACGGCAAGGAAGGGGGTATCCCGATCGGCGAAAAAGGGCGCGATTTCCAGAAATCCCTTTTCAGTATTGGCGGAAGCTTCGCCTTTCACGAGATTCATGGTGTGCGTGAGAAGCGCAGAGGGACCTAACACTACGGCTTTTGCGATCACGGGCGCTTCTTTGAGATCGGCATGAAGGATCGTGCACTCCTTGGCCAGCTCAATGGACTGCAAAACCTGGGCAACTGTGCGATCCATGGTGAAGTCCTTGGCTTTCTCTTCCTTCAGAAACTTGAACATGACCTCGTGCTGCTGGACACAGTTAGGCAGGCGATCTTTCCGGTATATCCAGATTTCTATCTGTCCGGTGACGAAGGCTTTACCATACTTTCCTCCGCCTGACCCTTCAGAGGTCACCCCGATTTCATCGGTGCTCCCCGAAGCCCCCTGGTAATCCGACACTTTTCGTGCCGTGGGGGGGCCGAAGACGATAAAAATCTTTCCGCGGTCAGTCATGGATCCCTTTTGGAATTCAGTACCGAAATCCCTGTCTGCCACGGCAACTCGAACGTCAAAGAGGTCCTTGTATTCGTTCGTGGCGGTTTCCGGAGTCGGATCCCGGCGGGCCCAGAAAAGGGCAATATATTCTTCAGCGTCAGCATCGGTTTTTATCTTCTTAAAGTCTTTAACTTCATCCTTGGTCATCAGGTGAGAAGCAGGACCTTCAGCGAAATCGGCGTACTTGCCTTTGTACTTCGCCCAGATGCTCGGAGAGACGAGGGTGAGGAAAATGAACAGTGTAATGAGTCTTTTCACAATAACCTCCTTAATCGGAAAGCTTAATTATACCAACTTTTGAAAGACAAACCTGCAGGATGGGTGGCCCAGAGCGACGCATGCCTCCTCTTTGCAATGGTACGCACCGGATCCGGCTTCGGAGACCGAGAGAAGATCCAGCCAACCTCGATAAAAAATATAGATATTGGCCAGGCAGTCATTTCGACCTGCTTCAGGAGGATCCAGGGCTTCCATAATCCACTTATCCTTTGATTCACGCACCTGATACAGACGGTAATTATAATAGGATTCCACCATCTGTGCCTGTTTCTTAAAGAAATCACCGCTGCTGCTGCTCTTGAAGTAATGGGTAAAGGTGCCTCGTACCTTTTGTCGGATATAACTGAAATGACCCGCACGGCAGAAAAAGGGCAGGTTATCCCCGTACATTTTCTGGCTGTCGAAGAGATGGGCGTCATCGGCAATCACCTGTTTGGATGCCAGAGTCATGAATGCCTGGAGAAGGGAATAATCCACAAGCGTTATAAAATGCAGCGGAGCCCGTTCCTTTTGATCGTGGGTAATCCGCTTCATCAACTCGTGGAAATGGTCCTTCTCCTCCGGGTTTGTCACCTGCTTTTCAATTAACTGGTTAAATGAATTCCGCCAGATCTCCTTGATCTTCACACCACTCAATCCCATCTGGCTGGCCAATCCCATGGCAAATTCCCTTCTACTCGTGAGCGTATAAAGGCTCATGTTGAGTCGAGGAAGATGCCTGAAAACGTATCTGGGTTGAATCACATTCTTAATCGTAAGCCGGGTAAGTCTCAGTCACAGACCGGCATCAGCCTAGTCGTAGACCGGCGTCAGCCAACCCCAGAGATCTTCAGCCTCACCATTGATCACGGCGAAAAAGGCGTCCTGAAGTTTCTTCGTGACCGGTCCGCACTTCCCTTCACCGATAACAATTCTGTCCACACTTCGTATCGGGGTCACTTCGGCTGCCGATCCCGTAAAGAAGAGCTCATCGGCAATATAAAGCATCTCTCTGGGAATCTTCATTTCATGGACTTCGTACCCCAGGTGGCGACCCAGTGTGATAATTGAATCCCTTGTAATCCCCGGAAGAACCGAGGTGGACAGGGGCGGTGTATAGATTTTTCCCTTGTGAACGGCAAAGAGGTTCTCTCCGCTGCCTTCGGAAACCATACCAAAGATATCAAGGGCGATCCCTTCCACGTATCCGTCGGCGATGGCTTCCATCTTGATCAGCTGAGAATTCATATAGTTCGCAGAGGCTTTGGCAAGATACGGGAAGGTGTTGGGCGCCATGCGGTTCCAGGAAGATACCCGGACATCCACGCCCTTTTCCAGGGCTTCCGGTCCAAGATATTTACCCCATTCCCACACCGCAATCATGACATTCACCGGGCATGGAGTCGGATCTACTCCCAGCGCGGCAAAGCCTCGATATACAAGGGGGCGGATGTAGCAGTCCTTCAGATTATTTTCACGGATGGTATCGATACAGGCCTGATTGACCTGCTCTTTTGTAAAGGGCACTACCATCCGGTAGATCTTGCATGAATTAAATAGACGGTCGGTATGGTCCTTCAGCCTGAAAATCCTCGGACCCTTGGGAGTGTTGTAACAGCGGTCTCCCTCAAAGAGACCAGAACCGTAATGAACCACGTGGGAAAGTACATGAATTTTCGCCTCATCAAAGGGCACAAATTTCCCATCCATCCAGATTTTGTTACATCCTCCGAATCGCGCCATAGGTCCTTCCTCCTCTGTCTAAATTTAATCCGCCTCGGGATTGCTGGTCAAACGGTTCACAAGATCCGGTGCGGCGGCAACCGGCCTCTTGCTCATCATATCAACAAAGACATGTTTTGTATAGGCCTCCGAGCACAGTTCTCCGTCCTTGTGAATCTCGTAACAAAAGGTCATTGTACGGCGTCCGGTTTCGCTCACCCACACCGAGATTATGATCTCGTCATCGTACTGCACAGGCCTTCGGTAGCGGACCCAGACCTCTGCCACTACGAGACCCGTACCTTCCCTTTCAATTTCACGATAATCGACACCCCGCTCCCTGCAATATTCCGTTCGGGCAATTTCCAGCCAGGTAGGATAGGTGCCATAGTAGGCGACGCCCATCTGGTCAGTTTCCGCATAACGGACCCTTGTACGTACCGCGGATTTCGAATGGATCAAGGCCTGACTCCCGAACCGATCAGGTATTTGAAATCTTCGTCGCTCCAGGACATTCCTCCGCCGAAGAAGATCGAATCCCTGTTATCCGAGAGCATGTCATCCCACCCGGCAAGCACATAGAGGTTGGGGTGGAAATAGTATCGGCTCAGGAGCCTCAGGTGGAAACTGGTATCATCTTCCCTGGAAAAATCGAAGGCTTCCATCGTCAGGGTGAGCTTATCGGTAATCGGCATATAATCGACACCCACGCCTCCCGTGCTCTGAATGATCCCTCCCCGCAGTTGAAATCTGTCAAGGGACCAGCCGAGCATCGCGGTCCAGGTATAGGTATCATCGTACTTGACCTTCCGGGTCGTTTCCGTAAGGATCGTACCATCGTCCAGTGTGGTTGTTACCGTTTCATCCTTGATGCTTCGTTTTCCGTCTGGATCATCCACGACCTCAAGCATGTAGAAGCGGTTCGATCCGGGAGAGAGCTTCAGGCCAAAGGCCGTTCTCGATTCCTCGATGTCACTCAGGTACTCTCCCCGGAAACCCAGATCCAGTTTCCATTTTTTGATTCGGCCCAGGGAATCCTGAAGGGAGTCCGCCCCTCCCTTCACCGAGTTCAGGGCAGACACTAACGTATCGTGGGTCGTGTCCTCCTTCAGGAGCTTTCCTACCGTCCCCTCTCCTCTTTCAAGCCCTTCAAGTATGTTGCTCAGGCTTCCCAGCGATGCGTTCAGCCGTGTACTGGCTTCCTTTACCTGAACCATGGTGCCGTCCACGTTGGAACGATTGTCTGCAATCAGGGTATTCAGCTGACCGACAAGCTCCTGAACCCCTTCTAAAATAGCGGGAATCTGGCGGCGTATATCGGCCGTCGTAGCTTCGATGTTCCCCGTTGATGCCGAAACAGCGGATCGGTTTTCGGCGATAAGTGTCTTGATTTCGTGTGTAAAATCTTCGACATTCTGCACAATGCGGTCAAGGCGGTCCGCACCGGCAGCCCCTCCAAAGGTCGAACTCAAGGAAGCGGAAAGCTGTTTCACGTCTTCGCCGATCGAAGTGATCAATTCCAGAATGCGGTCATAGCTCACCGGACTGTGCCCCTTGAGAACCTCTTCATCGGGGAGAAGGCCATGACTTGAATCTCCCGGAAAGAGCTCCACGTACTTATCGCCAAGCAGACCCATATTTCTAACAGCGGCACTCGCTCCCTGGCTGAGAGCCAGCTGACCGTCAATCAGCAGGACAACTTCGGCATGATCTCCCAGGAGCCGGATGGAATCCACCTTCCCGACCCTTACACCGGCGATGCGAACTGCAGACTTTTCATCCAGTCCGGCGACATCTGGAAAAACGACCGTGATTCGCTTGAACCCCTTGCGGCTTATGGGCATGTCCTCGATCTTAATGATGAAGACACCGGCGATAACGAGCACGACAAACATAAAGACACCGACCTTGATCGCGTTATTCATATGCGCTCCTCCGTTAGCGGCCCCTCGAGGCTTGCGGTCACAAACTGTTGTACAACAGGATCCTGACTCTTCATGAATTCTTCCGGTGAAGTCGAGAGGATAATTTTCCCGTCATATAACATGGACACTGTATCTCCAATCACCCGGGCCGCTTCCAGGTCATGAGTAATGGTAATGGACGTAATATTGCTCTTGAGCGTCAGTCGCCGGATCGTATGGGAAATAACGGCGGTCATGACGGGGTCGAGACCGGTTGTCGGTTCGTCAAAGAGCAAGATCTCCGGCTCAAGGCTGATGGCGCGCGCAAACCCGACACGCCTTCGCATACCTCCGGAAAGTTCCGCCGGATACCGGTCATCAATTCCGTGCAAATTGACGATATTCAGACATTCGTCGACGCGTTCCGCAATCTCCGCTTGAGGCATATGGGTGTGTCGACGCAAAGGAAAGGCCACGTTTTCAAAGACCGTCATCGAATCAAAGAGGGCTCCCTCCTGGAAGCTCATTCCGAACTTTCGGCGTACCCGATTCAATTCATTATCGGAAAGGCCTGTGATCGATTCTCCATCGACGATCACGTCCCCGTCATCCGGCGCCATCAGGCCGATCACATGTTTGATGAGAACACTCTTCCCTACTCCGCTTCCACCCATGATGACCATGGAAGTTCCCTCGGGTATATCCAGGTTCACTCCGGCAAGAACCCTCTTTTCACCGAAGGATTTCCACAGATCAAGTATTCGGATTTTCGGTTCCATAGTCAAAAGAGCAGCTTGGTAAGGAAGAAATCCGACAGCAGAATGACGAGACTGGCCATGACAACCGACTGGGTCGTGGCGCGTCCTACGCCCTCGGCTCCTCCGGTGGTGTAATACCCCTTCATACACCCGGTGACGGCGAGAATGATACCGAATACTGCAGCCTTGATGACCCCGGAAAAGAGGTCATCCAGATCCAGAAACTGAAAGGTGGAATCCATATAGATCACGGGATTGGCTCCCATCAGATTAACGGAAACGAGATAGCCTCCCATGATTCCAACACCATCCCCCATCACGACAAGAAACGGGAGCATGACGGCCGTAGCAATAACACGGGGCACAACAAGATAGTGAATCGGGTCCGTAGCAAGGGCCTGGAGGGCGTCCAGCTGTTCGGTCACCCTCATCGTACCGATCTCCGCCGCCATGGCAGATCCGACTCTGCCGGCCACCATAAGTGCAGCCAGAACGGGAGACAATTCTCTCAGCATTGCGAGAGATACTACCGAGCCCACATAATTTTCAGCATGGAATCGTTGAAAGCCTTCAAAGGTCTGAAGGGCCAGCACCATTCCGGTGAAAAGTGCAGTAAGGAAGACGACGGGTATGGAATCCACACCGACCCGGGTCATCTGCCGGAACCATTCCCATATATCGTAGGGAGGCCTTAGACCCCAGGTTACGGTTTTGTAAAGCACGATAAAAAATCGGCCGATATTCTCGTACGTCGCATCGACAAACGCCAGAAACCGTTTCAGGGACCGTCTCAAAATACGTCTCCCGCAGGCTCTTCCTTCCAGTTCATGAACTTTGTATAGTCCTGTAAAAAAACAAGATGGGCAGTTCCGGTGGGGCCATTTCTCTGTTTTGCAATGATTACTTCCGCGAGACCCTTTTTATCCTCGGGAGTGTCTTCCTTTTTGTAATACTCTTCCCGATAGAGAAAGATGACGAGGTCGGCATCCTGCTCCAGGGCTCCCGATTCCCTGAGGTCAGCCAATTGCGGACGAGAATCCTTCCCCCGACGTTCCGGCTGACGGGAGAGCTGGGAGAGGGCTACGACAGGGATACGAAGTTCCTTGGAAAGTGCCTTGAGATTCCTGGAGATGTCAGCCAGTTCGAGGTTCCTGTTTTCAAACTTGGCATGGGAGCGCATTAACTGCAGGTAATCGATCATAATGGCATCCAGACCGTGCTCCTTCTGAAGACGGCGGGCCTTGGAACGGACTTCGATAATATCCACACCGGCTGTATCATCTATGAATATTCGGGCACGGGAGAGTTTATCCGTCGCGGCCGCTAGATGCCGGTAATCTTCCTTGGACAAAAACCCCGCTCTCATCTTCTGCAGATCGACTTCGGCCTCGGCACACATAAGGCGGTATCCCAGCTGCTCCTTTGACATCTCGAGGGAGAAGAACCCGACACTATACCCGTAGGTAATGGCCATATTCTGAGCAACATTCAGGCAGAACGACGTCTTTCCCATTCCGGGACGCCCTGCCACGATAACCAGGTCCCCGGGCTGAAATCCGCTCGTATAGTCATCCAGCTTGATGAAGCCTGTGGGCAATCCTGTGACATGCCCCTTTCCCCGTTCCATGTCCTCAAGCATTTTCAGGTTATCGGCCACAACGTCCCGGAGGCTGACAAACCCCCGATTCAAAGAACCTTCCGCAATATCGAAGACGCTCTTTTCCGCCGAATCCAGGATAGACCGAGCATTCTGACGACCCGTCAGACACATGCGGATAATTTCACCGGAAGAGTGGATCAGACTTCGGAGCGTGGCTTTTTCTTTGACAATATCTGCATAGGTGAGGATGTTTCCCACATCGGGAACCATATCCACCAGTCCGGAGATATAGGCGACACCCCCCGCTTTTTCCAGAACACCCTTTCGACTCAGCTCATCCTTGAGCGTAACAAGATCGATCGGCTTATTTTCCTGGGAAAGTTCGAGCATGATCCCGAAGATATGCTGATGTTCCTGGAGATAGAAATCCTCGGGCCGTAAAAAGGAAGCGACCTGATTGAGCGTCTGCTCATCCAGCAAAACCACAGCCAGAAGCGATTTTTCTGCTTCAACGTGGCGGGGTACTTCAGAGACGCTCATCGGGGAAGAGGAATCCATGGAGGGACATTATCCCAGAAAATGCAGTAGACATCTACTGCGGCTTGAAACCCCCACCATCTAAGGATCTACCCGTTCGCTCCCCACCGTATGGACGATACTGACTCGTCATTCCCTCAGAGTGGGCCCTGTCCGGTACGGTTACCAGCCCCTAGTTACAACCCCTTTTGCATTATCGGGTTTACACACATCCCGGACTGCCCGGATTGAGAATGAAGTGCTTTCCCGCAGAATTGTGAGTGGAATCGGCTCAGGGCCTGTAAGCGCGATATTTTCGAACAAATCCTGATGGATTATAAGATAGTTTTGTCTTTCGAAGCCCTTCAATTCCCAGATCCTGTTCCCGGTTGATCAGCTCGTACTTATCGGGAAGGATGGAGGCGAAACTCTGATTGACGAACTGATAGAGTCCCTTGTATTCCGCAATGGCCTTCTCGAAATGAACGGCAAACATCGTACCCCTTGCCATCTCCTCACCCAGGAGGTAAGCTGCCGGGCTTCCATCCACATAGTAGATCAAACCGCAGAGCTGCAGAATCTCCATCCGCTCCAGCGCTTCCTGTGCCGCCTTGAAGTCTCCGGGTTCGTCTCTCTGGGAACGCCAGTCTCGTAAAATTTCCATAGCATCCGCCGTGTAATCTTCCAGAAGAGGCCGGGCCTCATAGGTGTAACGATGGACGAAGCCCCGGATCAGGTTTTTCTTTTTGTGAAACTTGCGGCCGGGCAGTTCGGCCAGATCATTCCTGGAGTACAGATAATCATAGTTATCCCGGTCATCGATAATCGAAAATCCCAGTTCTTTCAGATCTTCTGCCTGGGACTCGTTCACACACTTAATCATCCGATACCGGGAGAGAAGCTCATGGATCTTCTTTTCTGAGGGCAGGGCCAGAGGAAGCATACAGAAGGGGCCTGAAGAATCGATCCCCGTGAAGAGCAGGACTCCATCTTCACTCATGGACCATTGATATCCGTATTTTTCTCGAAAGAGATAGATATTTGCAAAGGAGAATTCAGAAATTCCCTCCGGGAGACTTCGCAATACCGGGTGGAGGAATTCCCTGTCCTCAAAGGTGATCGGAGACAACGCTTCTCGGTACACAGCCATGGGGCGACATTATACATGATCCTGCAACTTCCCATTTCGATCAGGATTCGAAGTGGATCTTGCCGATATACATCCTTCCAGACTTCCGTTTCCACAGGATGTCCATTACAATCTCCATGTGAAAGGATCCTCGTACCGCCTTAAGCTCTGGGAGCGCTTCGGTCTCAAGATTGTGGACTGGATCTCCATAGGAATCTACAAGTCCTGCCGAATTCAGATTGAAGGATTTCACCACCCCCAATCGGTTCACCGTGAATCCAGGCCTGTGGTCTATGGGATCTGGCACGGACATCAATTTCCCCTTCTTCCCTTCATGAGGTGCCAGGGGATTGGTGCGATCATATCTCAATCCCGTGATGGTGAGCTCATCGCCCATCTGGTTTCGGGCTGGGGGTACAAAACCTATCGCGGATCCTCCAGCCGCGGGGCGGTTGCGGGACTGGTCGGATTGATCCAGCATGTTCGACATGGCGGAGACGGTGCGGTCACGGTGGATGGTCCCAGGGGGCCAATTCATGAGCCGAAACCGGGAATCTTCACCGTGTGCAGGAAGACGGGGGCCGCCCTGATCCCCATGGCGGCACGGGGAAGTGGACTGATCCGTCTGAAATCCTGGGACCGCTTCGCTGTCCTGAAGCCCTTTTCCTCCTACACGATTGTCTTTGGTCCCCCTCTGAACCTGGAAATGGATGACGGAATCAACGCCGAAAATTTAAAAAATGCTCTTCTCTCCCTGGCTCCAGAGGGATGATCACACTCCCCCACCCCACAATTCTTGCTCCACTGGCGGGATATACGCACATTGATTTCCGTCTTCTGGTCCGCCGGATCGGTGGTGCGGGACTGGTCGTGGGTGAATTCATCTCCAGTGAAGCCCTCAGCCGGGGGATTGACCGGTCTCTAGCCAGACTCATCGTCCATCCGAAGGAGCACCCCGTTTCCCTGCAGATCTTTGGATTTGATCCGGTTCGCATGGCTGAATCGGCACGGATGGCCGTTGCGGCCGGGGCGGATATCATCGATATCAATGCCGGGTGTCCCTCCAGAAGGATCCTGAGATCCAGGGCCGGAGCAGCCCTCCTGCAGGACCTGTCAAGGCTGGAGGAAATTCTCCATGCGGTTATCGAGGCGGTCAATGTTCCCGTCACGGTCAAAACCCGCTCAGGATTTTCAGAGGAGCGTGAAACCTATCTCGAGGTGGCCAGAATTTCAGAGAAAGCAGGGGTTCAGGCCATCGCACTCCATCCCAGAACCGCCCTGCAGGGGTACCGGGGCCGAGCCAACTGGGAGCATATTCGCATTCTGAAAGAATCGACCTCCTTACCGGTATGGGGAAACGGGGACATCTCCGGAGCGGGTGACGCCCTGCGCATGGTGGAAGAAACTGGATGTGATGCCGTCATGGTGGGAAGAGGTGCCCTTAGAAACCCCTGGGTATTCGAGGAAATCTCTGCAGCATTAGAGGGTCGACCCGGTCACGCTCCGTCACCCGGGGAGAGACTGGCCCTGATGGCGCAATGGCTGGAAGAGGCGAAGTGCCCTCGATACCGGGCGATTCCCCTCCTTATTCAGGCTTCCTATGGATTCGACGGAGCCCGAATAGTTCGAACGCACCTGGCCAGTCGATTGCGGCAAAGTGAACCCGATCCGTATGTCAATCTGCTGAAGTGGGCACGTTCACAATAACAATCGATCTCCAGGTGCTCACAATGTGAGCACAACCTCCTGGCATTTTGAAAAATGTTACATATTGATACATGGCAATTTTTCTTTTCAATCCATCCACCCTGGGGGAATACAATATACACCCAAATTATAAGGACTTTTTCCATTCGCCTGTAAATATTTCCCCATCTGGCATAATGTTTGCATATGTTTTTTTGGTATTTTCTCGGGGGGCTCCAGGAACGAAACTGTGAAGGAGGTCGTATATGTACGATCGAGGGTGTGTCGTTTCTGGTTCATCACGATTCTTATTCCTGTTGAATGATTGCGAAGTATTATCTCTGCATTCCCGGGCCGCACGATCCGGGCTTTCTATCGTGTGCCTGTGCGTTTCCTTTCTCTTCCTCCTTCTCCTTTCACCCCATCCTCTCATGGCCCAGTGCTCCCCTGTGGCTGACACAGACTTGCAAGCCACAAAGAATGCAGGAGAAGTGGTTTTGACCTTCACCACGAATTTCTGGGACGTGCAATCACACTCGGTATTTCGCGAGACCTCGGCTCCCGACATTACGCTTACCCAACCCTGGCGGACGATCGACATGCCCGATCATGCAACGTCAGAACTTATCCCCGATGACCCGATCGTCTTTTACAGAGTCCTTCCCAATTTCGGCAATTTCTTTACTGTAGACTGGATCGGCGTCGGACCCGACCTGACTGATGACGGTTTCAAGCCGGCTCCGCTTCTCCCCTACGCAGACGGAATTGAAGACCTCGGCCTGAGCGCCGACCCTGCGGAATTCTGGGTCGAAGTAAACAGCCTGATGAACTGCATCCCCGACCATGTTGAGCTCTTCCTGGACCGGAATGATGACGGGGATTATGAAGATGCCGGAGAGGTGATTCCTCTCACGGAGGATGATCCTTCCGATGTGACCACCTTCAATGGAAAGCGGTACCGGGTTTTCCTTCCCGATGGATCGATCAGTCAGCCGGCCTACGAAGCGCCTGGAACACCTCCGGGGCCGACGTCCCCCCTCTATGCGAGGGATGAGTTCGGAAATATCCGCTGGGCAAAGGTGGACGGAACGGGCACAATGCTCTATCGATTCCGTGCGGGAGATTCGACGGCGGAGGCGGGAGGCCCGGCAACGGCAGATACACCCTTCACATTACTTAATACGGCATCGGAACTGATCCAGAATCTTGGCATCCCCCTGGTTCAACAGGGTGACTGCAGCTACGATACCGACTGGCAGACCGCACTTGCCTACTTCGAGGAGGCGGAAGCTCTTCTGAAACCACCCAGTCCATACAACCTGGCCCCCGTACCGGCCCGGCATCCTGACTACCTGAGCGCCATGATGGCCTCCGTCATTTCGGAAACCGCCTATACAATGCGAAACTACGACACTCTTTTCCAGAGTGACCCGGGCAAGCTCTACCGGGATGTCATGTCGGACTGGATCGACTTCGCGAATGAGCAGAGCGCACGTCTCGATGCCATAGCCCTTAACGCCCCCAGCGCACCGGATCCGGCTGCCTGGAAGCTGAACTTCCCGAAATTCTGCATCTACACCGAAGACGGCGCGGCTCCTCTGGCTGCCGCCCGTTCGATTGTTTTATCACGATATTCCTCCGCCCTTTCTGATCTGGATACGGCCATAACCACAAGTCTCTTCCCGATCTCAAAAAAGCTTTCCACCCCGGCCGCATCCGGACCGTTACGAGATTCTGAACCTGTCTATATCTTTGGAGACAACGTGGACTCCATGGCGGAGTGGGATCGATCCGATGCTTATCTCCTCAAAACTCTTGCCCTCTCCATCCATGCCGCAGCCGCGGGCTATCGCATCTACGAAGACCCCTCCGGCACTGCCGTGACTGTGGCTGACCTCGACTGGATCGAAACCGCCCTTCAACCGGAGGATGATGCACGGGATCATGCGGAGTGCGATCCGGAACCGTGCCCGCCCCTCAACGGAGTGGACGATGACGGGGACGGGCTGGTGGATGACCTCGGCTTTGCGGCCCGTGTCGTTGAGATGTTTCCGGGCCTGGGAATCTATACACCGGATGGTGCGCTTACTCTCGAGACGGTGGCGAATGATTCAAGTTCGATCATCCACTCTCTCAGGGAAGGCATGCGGCTTGTCCTGAAAGAATCCGACAACCAGACGGGAACGGGCAACGTGAACGACTACGCCGATGCCACTCTGATTTATGCTCATAACTACGGACGTCCTCCCACCTTTGAGGACACCTGGAGCTATACAGACGGTTCCGGTGTCTCCGACGGCCTTCCCGATCTGCAGTACGGCGTGGACGACATTCTCCCGATTGCCTGGTGCCCGGAAGACGGGATTCAGCATGCCCCTCCGATGGACATTCAGGGGGGTCTGGGTGAGGACATCGAGTGGTGGACCGATCAGATCATCGATTTTTACAACGAATACTCTGGTGAACTTCCCCTCGATCCTGACTGCTATCCCCAGGCATGGGCCTATACCGTGCTTGTCTGCGACTGGGGCTGGCAGTGGCAGAGATCGGTCCTCCCTGCAGGGGATCCGGATCACATCTGCTTTAATTTCCGCGACGATGTCGAAGATCTGCTCGCGGAATATGATGTCGACCCGGCCGATCTTGGTCCCGATTTCCAGGCAGTCCTGGAGTATCTGGAATGCATCGATGTGAGGCAATTTGTCGATGACCCGGAAGACATCAGGGACTACCTGCCCTACACGTGCACGGACGCAGGAATCCTTCCCGCCGGTGAAACAGCTGATGCATGCGATTCCGCTGGCACTTATGCCTTCAATGGATTTTTCGGGGACTGGGATGAACCCATGGATCCCATCGTTCCGGATAAATTCTGGACGATCGAACCTTTTTCCGTCCTCACCCAGGATGACCACGGACTGAACAATGAACCGTCATGCGATATGGGAGATATTGGTTTCGACACGGACTGTATCGTCGCAAGCTGGGATGACAAGAACGGAAACGGACAGTTCGATCTCTTCGAACCGCTCCTGATGGCGGACAGCGAAACACCGCTGCACTGGATCGACCTGAACAATGACGGCCAGTGGAACGGATGGACCGATGAGTCCCATCTCAAGGTGGACCCCGCCTACTACCAGGGCCTGGGACTTCCGGAACCCGCCGACCCCGGAACCGGCCTCTACAACGGACTTTACATCTATTTCAAAGACCCCACCTTCGGCGGCAGGTTCCCCGACATGACGAATGAAGACCTCAACAACTTTATCGGCACGGCGGCAGGATGGTCCGCAGGTCCGCTGGAGTTCCCCTTCGACAACCACCGTCCATCGATGGGCGGTCCGGCAATCGTGGCCTGCACCGCTCCGGGAGCCAACTACTGCTTTCAGGCCAATGCCACGGATGCCGATGGCGATCCGATCCGCTATAAGCTGGTCGTTCCCTCCCTCTGGACGGATTCCGCCTGGCCCTACCAGGGCCATGAAGTCCTCGTGGACGGCCGGGTTACGGGCAGGTATGAGCTCCAGGTCCCGATTGGAGATACGTGGGGTCTCATCCTGCTGGCCTACGACAACGTGAACAACCTCAATGACATCACCGGCGTCTACCTGGAAGTGACCCGGTAAGGGTTCGAGCGACAGAGGAGGTTGATGATGAAAGTTAAACGACTTCACATTTTATATCTTGCTGGATTATTAATTTTCCTTCCCTTCATTCTGACAGCCTCGGTGCTGGAGACCAAGACCCTGGATCGGACCGAGGAAGCAGTGGTTCTAAAGGGGAATCAGCTGCCTGACTATTACGGCCTGATGGTTAACAACAGCGATCCGACCCTCTCCCCCAACCAGATCTTCGTGTGGGCATACGACGAGGGATCGGGCTGGAGGCAGGTTGTCTTCCAGATCGATGAAATCAATAATGCCAGACCGACTACACCACCTCCAACCTGCGAAGGCGGATATAACGTGGGGCAGGGCCCGAACTACATGGAGGGGGATGACGGCCTCTGGGATTCTAACGATGATCTTGTCTTCATGAGCGGGGAAACGGGGGATCGAGTATCTCTGGATGAGTGGGCACCGGATGCCGTGATTACGGCCCCGCGTTACGAGATCACGATCACAGATTCCTCCATTAATCCCGTGAAAAAAGGATGGGTCTACATTTTCCGTTATGACAGTGTTCCCGTATGGACTCAGGAAGATTATGTTTCGTGGAACGAAACCTCCAATACGGTCTCTGCAGATTTCTACGGAGTGGACTATCCCGATTCCCACACCAGCGCCCTCTACTTCACCAACCTCAATGTCACTCCCGCCGCAGGGGGTACCGGAACCAACCTGGTTCAAAAATCCCTCTGGTACTGGTGGGGAGGTTTCGGCCAGGAGTGCAGTTCAAACGAGACAGAGATCCGCACCGAAATTACCGTGACGGGCGGCGACTGTGGAACGATGGTCTTTCCCTGGTACGCCAAGGATGGACGGGTCCGCATACTGCGATACTTTATCTGGATGCCATACCGGCCCTGGTCATTTTCATGCTATGTGCTTTCTAACGGAGTCGGGATGTGGCCCTGTGTTCATCACTTCTATTACCGATCGTACTGGAAGGAAGATCACAACGACAAATGGCACGGTGGCAGCAGCCATACAGATTATTGGTACTCAACGATTAACCATGCAAGTTCGACAACGATGACTTTTTACGACAGCAATGGCGAGACTGCGACGATCGATGGAGTCGCAGAGACACTGGCTGCAACACCACTCTGGACCTGGTACCAGGTTTCATCTCCCTATGGAAGCTATATCAAAGTATTGCGGGATACGGCAAAGGTCGTGAGCCCGGACAACAGGAAAAACCTCTATACAGATAGCGGGACCGGGGCAAGGGGTAATGCCGGCTACCACATTGAAGATCCCACTGAATCAACTGAAAACGCATGGGATCATTTCTATTATTTCTTTCTCCCCGCCAATGCTTCCAACCAGGGGGAGCTTTACAATACAATTGTGGATTTGCCTCTTGTGTCATCTTCCACGGATCAATCCTTCGCGGTCCCTCCCGAAAACTTCGATGGGATTCAAAGTGCTACGGATGTCAACGGAGCCTGCGAAGACGAAGGGGTGGAAATCACCTGGGACAACGTAGTGGACTGGAACGACAGCTGCAGCGCCGACTGCACCAACCGAAAGTTCGTCATTACCCGTTCGGGAACCCTGGTTCACGAGGAGTTCAACCTTACCCTCTCCTCCTGGACAGACACGTTGGGAGCCAATCGAACAACCTACGATTACGGCGTCGAAGCCTGCAATCAGAACAACAACTGCACCGATCTTGGAACAACCCTCGAGGGGGTGGACTACGTTTCCACGGCTCCTGTCCTGGGAACCTCCACCACGACGGCGGAAGATCACGATGAGTGCACCGGGGACGGCGTGGACATCACCTGGAACGACCCCTCCGACTGGCGCGATAACGGGGAAGGCTCCCGGCAGTTCGACCTCTACTGGGAGTCAGACGGCTACACCACTCCCATACAGACCGACGTGACTTCCCCACTCCTTTACGATGCGGTTGATGGAGAGAGTCATCAGTACCGGATCCGGGCCGTCAACGGCTGCGAACTCTTTGTCAACTACACCGCGAGTGCCGAAACGACGGATAACGTAGGCGACAATCCGACCCTGCCGGCAGACCCGCAGGTTGCTGTTGTCGATCTCGACGACTGTTCCCCGACGGGCCTTCAGATCTCCTGGAACCCTGTGAATCCCTGGGGAGATAATGGAGCTGGCACAAGCAAATACGACCTCTACTGGTCCAGGGACGGATATACCACTCCTATCGTGGCCAATGCCACCTCCCCGGTCACCTACGTTCCGCCCGACTCCACGCCCAGCACCTATCGGGTGATCGCGACCAACGGCTGTTCCCTGACCGCAACCTACACCGATGGGATTGGCGCCGACACTGAAACGGCTCCCAACTTTGCCGGGGTCCAGAGTGTCATCGATTCCGACGGTTGTGCCCAATCCACGCTGACGATTTCATGGCTGGACGTCGAGGGAGACGGTCCCGAGGGGTGGAATGACGGCGGTTCCGGTGCAGGACCGAGGGTGTATCACATCTACCGGGATATGGAGGAAATTCCCGGGTCCCCTGTTCCGGACGGGATCACTTCAATCACGGACCAGCCGCCTGCTCCCGGTACGCCATATACCTACACCGTCCATGCTGTCAACATGGATGGATGTTACCGGGCAGGCTTAAGCCTCCCGGGAAGCGACCTCGTCGCAGGGCCGCCCGTTGCCGCATTGGCAGAGACACAGGCTTCCGACGAGTGTGGTCGGGATGAAGATCCAGCCCAGGGTGTCCTCATTTCCTGGGATCCCGTGACAGACTGGGGAGACAACGGCACCAACACACCAAACCGCAGGTATTACCTTTACTTCAGTGGGAATAACTTTGCCGCTCCCATCGCGATTGCACTGGAGGGTACGACATCCCTGACCTTCAACCCTGTGGATAATGTCCCCTACACCTACGGAATCACAGCCCGGAACGGCTGCAGCCAGATCCTTACCTATGATCCCAGTACTCCCGTTTTTGACAAGACTTCCTGCTCCCCATCCTGCACGGTGATCCTGGATGACGATTTTGACACGGTAAACAGCTTCACGGAAGATTGCCAGACCCGAAACTTATGGAACCAGACGGCAGGAGTGGGAAATGGAGGCTCAGCAGCATGGCAGGCCGACCTTCAGGGAAATCAGGAAAGAAACGAGGTCGCCTGCCTTCGAATGAGCAGCAATTTACAGATCATGTGGACCACGGACGTAAAACTTCGATTCTGGTCCTCCGTGAACCTTCCGGCCAGTGATGCGGGTGTTGTGGAGATCTGGACAGACGATTCGAACCTCTGGCGAAAAATTACGACGATCCCGTATCCTGCCCCCAGTGCCACAGTCTCGGATTACCTGGACGATGGGACCGGATCGTGCGCGACGGACGTCGTCATCCAGAACCAGCCGGCCTTTCAGGGAAGCGTCCCGGGCTTTGTTTACGAAGCCCGGCTGGACGGCTACCTCTCCTCTTCCACGACTCAGATTAACATCGGGTTCCGCGTGGCTTCCGATGGCGACAGCAATGCCTCCACCTGGACGATCGACGACGTGATGATCGGGTACGGCATTGCCGACAGTGTCTGGTGGTGGTCCCTCTCCGGTGATCTCTCTTCCGGGGTGGTGAAATCGGGCACAGAGGAAGCAAACTTCAGCTGGGAGGATGCCGGGATATTTCAGAACGACGAATTCCGCATCTACCGTAGCGACAACCCGGCAGACATAAGGAATGATCCATCCTCCGTCCTCAAATGGACGGAACCGGATACCGATGCCGATGTCTACACATGGACTTCCGACGACGGTAAGCCCACCGAAGGCCAATGCTGGTATTATAAGGTCTATGGCTACAAAGTCCCGTGTGGCGAGAGCAACCCGGGGGAAAACTGATACTGCGGGTATGACCTACAAGTATCCGCAAAAGAAACATGGGGTCTCACCCAAGAGAAAGGACTTTTACCAGCGAAGGCAAAAGGAGCGCCGTAAAAATCGCTGGAAAGCTCTGGCCATTTTCCTGGGCTTGATCGTCATTCTCTGCTTCATCCTCTTTTATCGATAGAATTCACTTCTGTTTGATGACTGCAAGTTGCGTTTCCATCCTGAACCCCTTACACTAAGGGTTCACCATGGATTCCACAGGCGAATACAACAGCAAACGATCCCCCTTTTCTCCTTATGACCGGAATATTCCATAATCTGAGAAATTTTTTCTTCCCCGTAGAAAAGGGACAGAAACTGGGTACCTTTTTGGGTGTCTTCACACCCTCCATTCTGACCATTCTGGGGGTTATCCTCTATCTTCGTATTGGATGGGTGGTCGGTTCGACGGGCCTCATGCCCGCTCTGCTTATTGTCGTCATTGCCAATTCAATCACCCTCGCAACGGCGCTCTCCGTTTCCGCCATTGCAACCAATATGTTTGTGGGTGCGGGCGGGGCTTACTACATCATTTCCAGGAGCCTGGGTCTTCAGATCGGAGGTGCCATCGGATTCCCCCTCTTTCTGGCCCAGACTTTTTCGGTGACCCTGTATGCCTTCGGTTTCGCAGAAAGCCTTCGGATCCTCTGGCCGGAAATCCCCCTGCAGCCCGTCGCTGCCCTGACCGTCCTGCTTGTCTCCTTTATCTCCGGACGTGGTGCGGGACTGGCCCTTAAGCTCCAGATTCCGATCATGATCCTTGTTGTCCTCTCTCTCCTCTCTCTGGCAGGCGGACTGACGGGTCCCGTTGAACTTAAAACCGGTTTTTTTCAGGGAGTGCCTGGATCCCCATCCTTCTGGTACGTCTTTGCCGTGTTCTTCCCGGCCGTTACCGGCATTATGGCGGGGGTCAGCCTCTCGGGCGACCTGAAAAACCCGACCCGGAGCATTCCCCGCGGAGCCCTGGCGGCTGTTCTTACGGGATTCATCGTCTACCTGATTGTGCCGATCATCCTGGCTGTTTCTGCGGATTCCACATCCCTCGTAAAAGACCCTCTGATCTGGATGAAAGTTTCGGCGGTCCCGTTCCTGATCCTTCCCGGACTCTGGGGAGCTATCCTTTCTTCGGCCATCGGCAGCATTCTGGGAGCTCCTCGAACGCTTGAAGCTCTCGCGGATGACGGTGTACTTCCCCACATTATTGGAAAAAATTCTCGATTCGGGGGCATCGGAATGGCCCATATCGTATCGAGTGTGGCAGCCTTGATCGGAGTCGCCATGGGAGACCTGAATGCGGTGGCTCCAGTCTTGACCATGTTTTTCCTCACAACCTACGGGATGGTGAATCTGGTCGCAGGCCTGGAACAGCTCAGCGGCGCACCCTCGTACCGGCCAACGGTACGGATCCCGTGGATTATATCCCTGGCCGGCGCAGCCGGGTGCTTCTGGGTGATGTTTTTGATTTCCAGTACCGCATGCCTGATTGCGATTCTTTCAGAAGTCGGAATCTATTTTATTCTTCGAAAAAGAGCCCTTACCGCATCCTGGGGAGATCTTCGCCATGGAGCCATGATCTCCCTCGCACGATCGACTCTCCTTCAGCTTCGACGTCTTCCTTCGGCGCCACGCAACTGGAGACCCCACATTCTCGTCTTCGCAGGCGATATCAATCGGAGAATCGACCTTGTACGTTTTGCCGCATGGCTCAACCAGGGTCGCGGTATTCTCACCGTGAGCCGCTTGATCGTGGGCGAGCTGGAAGAGCTGGCCTCTTCCATTCCGGATGAAATGGAACGGACACAACAAAGGCTGGAAGAGGCAGGATTAACAGCCTTTCCCGAAGTGGAAGTCGTCTCCTCTTTTGAGGAGGGTGTCATATCCACGATTCAGGCTCATGGAATCGCGGGGATTTCATCCAATACGATCATGTTCGGCTGGAGTGAAAAGCGGGAACGGCTGATCAGCCATCTGCGCATTCTCAGAAAAGCCAGTCTGCTGGGTAAATCAACGGTAATTTGCAGGATTCGTCCCAAGGAGTGGTCCCCCAGGGCCCGCAGGATCGACGTCTGGTGGGGTGGCCTGCAGAATAACGGGGATATGCTCCTCCTTTTCGCCTACCTTCTTACCGTGAACGCGGAATGGCGAAGTGCCAGAATACATGTCCGAAGCCTGGCATCTACAGCCATGATGAAAGAACAGACAGAGCGCACTCTCAAACGAATGCTGAAAGCGAGCCGAATTGAAGCGACCGTGGAGGTCACGCAAATCAGGGAAGGCGACTCAGTACAAGCAATGATCCACCGTCACTCCAGGGATGCCGATGTCGTCTTCATGGGACTTAGAGAACCCGGACACGACGAAGTTGCCAACTATGCAGATCGGTTAATTAATCTGGTGGGAGATCTGCCCACTGTTTTGCTTGTGCGGAACGCCAGCCCCTTTGCGGGTCACCTCCTTGGTGAACCAAACACACAGGAAAGTTGAAGATCTCGGAATGGAGTTACCCGTATTCATTCCATAAAGGACGGAAGCTATGCAATCTATTGAATGGATCTTCTCGCGAAGAAGCATTCGCCATTTTAAACCAGAAGTTATTGACGACAAGATTCTGACCTTACTCGTGAAGTGTGCCATGTACGCACCCTCCGCAGGGAATCAAAGACCCTGGTGCTATCTTGTCATTACCGATCGTGCCCTTCTCGACCAGATACCATTGGTTCACCCCTATGCCGCCATGTTGAAGGAGGCTTCCGCGGCAATTCTAGTTTGTGGCGATCCGGAAAGACAAAAGCATAGCGGGTACTGGGTCCAGGACTGTTCAGCGGCAACACAAAATATTTTATTGGGCGCACATTCGCTCGGTCTTGGTTCTGTCTGGCTCGGTGTCCACCCCAGAACAGAACGGGAGGAAGCCCTGCGTAAGCTTTTTTCGATTCCCGAACCCATCATTCCCTTTTCCCTGGTTGCCCTGGGATACCCGGCCACCTCGCCTGAAAACCCTGATCGATATGAAGGGGACAGGATTCGACATAACCAATGGAAATCACTATGGCAACTTGCTCCGGATTAGTATAAAACCAGGGGCAGACGCCGCTTTACAAGCGGCAGATATTATAAAAAACAGCAAGGTCCCGGTTTCCCGGGACCAGCCCCCAATTTCCTTTCATTCCGACAAATATCTTGTGAAGAGTATCACAGGCCTTACACCCTGTCAACCCGGGGTTCTGTTTCTTTTATTTCTTAAATATACAAGGCTTCTTATTATTCATATGTACATGCGGACATTTACATTCCGCCTTCTTGCATTTGTTTTCACGATAAGTTTTCGCCTGCACAATGTCCGTATCCCTATTGCAGGATGGCCAGTAGACGCGATATACTGAGGGACTGAAACAAGGAGGGGGACTCATGACCGATCAAAAAAAGAGCGAGAGCGACAAGCGGGCAATCTTCGACCACATTGATTCGATTTTCAGGGCCTTTGCCGACAAAGACAAGGAAGCCCTGATCCAGACACACATGGAGAACTGGCAGGGATTTACCGTACGCTCCAGGACGGTTGTCCGGGACCGGGTCCAGTACCTCGAAGAAATCGGAAATTTCCTGGAGCATCAGCACTGGCTTTCGTATGAAATTCTTGAAGAACAGACTACATTTCATGGTGACACGGCCATCGTCACCTACATTGCCGCCATTACAGGGGAAGATTCTCACCATGCCCCCTTTGAAAGCAAACTCCGGATTATGGATATATACGTTAAAACATCGGGTAAATGGAACCTGGCCGCATCCAGCGTCAGTCTTCACCCCGATGCCATTGACCGCCATCTGACGGCCGCCATCCGGGCCCGTCAAAATAATTAATGTAATATGTGACTTTTTACACATGTTCAAACTTGACATCCAGTATTTATGGTATAAAATCCATTGATTTATATTTAGAAATTATTCACAATAAAGATCAGGACCACGTCATGAGTAAACCTAAAACTCCATCGAAGCTCCAGTCGTACCGCGAACAACGCGCAATCGTGGAAGCCGGGGGAGGCAAAAAGAAGATCGACTCCCAGCATACACGCGGGAAAATGACGGCACGAGAGCGATTACAATCCCTCTATGATCCGGATTGTTTCGTGGAGAATAAGACTTTCATCCGTCATCGATGCCACCAGTTCGGCATGGATAAGGTTGAAATTCCTGCGGATGGCGTGGTCACCGGCGGCGGCCTTGTCAATGGTCGCCTGGTATATGCCTTCAGTCAGGATTTCACATGCAGCGGCGGAGCCGTGGGCGAAATGCACGCTCAGAAGATTGTCACCATCATGATGGATGCTCTTAAATGCGGCGCTCCCGTCGTTGGGTTCAATGACAGCGGTGGAGCAAGAATCCAGGAGGGAGTTGACTCTCTGAGCGGGTATGGAAAGATCTTCTATGCCAACACACTGCTCAGCGGCGTCGTTCCACAGATATCCATCATTGCAGGGCCCTGTGCCGGCGGTGCAGCATATAGTCCCGCCCTGACCGATTTTATTATCATGGTCAAAGGAATCAGTCAGATGTTTATTGCCGGGCCCAGCGTCATCAAGGCGGCTACCGGAGAGACCGTTTCACCGGAGGAGCTGGGTGGAGCCATGACTCACGCCACAACAAGCGGAAACATCCATTTTGTCGCAGAGAACGATCTGGATGCAATCCAGATCGCAAAACGCCTTCTTTCCTTCCTGCCTTCCAATAACCTCCAGGACCCACCCTCGATCCCGATCGAGGACCTTGTGGTTGAACCGGATGATGCCATGAATGACCTCGTACCGGATGATCCCAGGGCCCCGTACGATATGCATACCGTCATCTCTCACCTGGTGGATCGGGGGGACTTCCTGGAAATCCAGCGCGAGTTTGCTCCGAATTTAATTATTGGACTGGCCCGGATGGGAGGGCTCACGGTCGGCCTGATCGCCAATCAACCCATGCATCTTGCGGGAGTCCTGGACATCAACGCCAGCGACAAGGGAGCCCGTTTCATTCGATTTTGCAATGCCTTTAACATTCCCATCATTAACCTTGTCGACGTTCCGGGTTTTCTTCCCGGTGTGGATCAGGAATACGGCGGAATTATTCGCCACGGGGCCAAACTTCTTTTCAGCTACTCCCATGCAACCATACCCAAACTCACCATTATCCTGAGAAAGGCCTATGGTGGTGCCTATCTGGCCATGTGCAGCAAAGATCTGGGTGCCGATAGAGTCTACGCATGGCCGACAGCGGAAATAGCCGTTATGGGAGCGGAAGGAGCGGCAGCCGTGGTATTCCGCCATGAAATCGAAGCTTCGAGCGATCCGGACACCTGCCTGAAGGATAAGATCGAGGAGTATAGAAGAGAGTTTGCAAACCCCTATGCCGCTGCCGGAAGGGGCTGTCTGGACAACATTATTGAACCTGCGGAGACCCGTCGGCTGATTATCATGGCCCTGACCGCTTTAAAGGCCAAGAGGGAAAGTCGACCTCCCAAAAAACATGGCAATATCCCACTGTAAGAAATGACTCACCCAATCTTCTATGCCCTTACTCTTCTTGTTATAGGAATGGGAGTCGTGGCGGCCTCCCTTTCTTTGATTCTTGTTACCGTCTGGCTGATCGGAAAGATGGACTCTCTTTTTGCAGCAACCAAAGTGAAAAAAAAGGCGGACGAAGCCGTAAAAGAGATCCCGGAGCATATACATGCCGTGCTGGTGGCTGCCGTTGCCACAGCCCTCGACAGGCCCCACATCATCCACCACATTCGAATGAGACCGGCCGGCGTTCAGGAATCGTGGTCTCAGATGGGCCGACTCGACATTATGCGGAGCCATAATCCCGCTTCTACAAAACCGTGAGTGTGAAGGACAGGAGGAAATCGTGAAACGTCTCAGGATTACCCTTGATAATAAAGTCTATGAGGTTACCGTTGAGATCCTGGAGGATGATGAGACTCACTATCCTGGATCCCCGGCCGCTGCACAGGGCTGGGTCCCTCCCACCCCTGCTCCATCTGCGCCCCCCCCTGCTCCGGCACCCCACCGTCGCCCCGTTCCTCCCTCATCTTCAGGGGATGTCCTGGCTCCCATCGTAGGGACTGTGAGAAAGATTCTCGTGGAAACGGGGAGTGAGGTACGGGAAAATCAGCCACTCATGGTGCTGGATGCCATGAAAATGGACACGTACATCAACGCTCCCCACGCCGGGACCATCGATCAAATCCTCTGCAAGATTGGAGACAGCGTTCAGGCCGGCCAGAAGGTCATGAGCTTTCAATAGTCCATGATTGACCACCTCATCCGGTACCTGGAAGCGACGGGGTTTTCAAACCTCACTCTTGATCATGTCATCATGATCGGTGTCGCATGTCTATTGATCTACCTCGCGATTGCGAAGAAATTTGAACCTCTCCTCCTGATTCCCATCGGGTTTGGAGCCCTGCTGATCAACCTCCCCGCCAACGGCCTCATGGCCCCTCCCCACGGAGAAGAAATTGGAGGCCTTTTCTGGTACATCTACCACGGCATTAAACTTGAAATATTCCCTCCTCTCATCTTCCTTGGAATCGGAGCCATGACCGATTTTGGCCCACTGATTGCGAACCCCCGCATGCTTCTTCTGGGAGCAGCAGCACAATTTGGCATCTTCGCAACTCTGCTGGGCGCAGTTGCCATGGGCTTTACCCCTACTGAAGCGGCTTCCATCGGCATCATCGGAGGTGCGGACGGACCCACATCTATCTTTGTATCTGCGAAACTGGCACCCCATCTCCTTGGGCCGATTGCTGTTGCGGCATATTCTTATATGGCCCTGGTTCCCCTGATTCAGCCCCCGATCATGAAATTATTAACGACAAAGCGGGAACGAAGGATCGTCATGGTGAATCTTCGAAATGTCAGCAGGATCGAAAAAATCCTCTTCCCAATTGCTGTAACTATCCTCTGCATTCTTCTTGTCCCCGCTTCTTCTGCCCTCATTGGTCTTTTGATGTTTGGAAATCTGCTCAGGGAATCCGGAATCGTAGAACGTCTTTCCAGGACCGCTCAGAACGAGATGATCAATATCATCACCATACTCCTTGGATTGAGCGTGGGAATGACCATGACTACCGATTTTCTGAGCTGGGGTACGATCAAGATTCTCATTCTCGGCGTGCTCGCCTTTTCCTTCGCAACAGCAGCGGGTATCCTCATTGCAAAGTTCATGAACCTGTTGACGAAAAACCCCATCAATCCCCTGATTGGAGCTGCGGGGGTATCGGCCGTTCCCATGGCTGCAAGGGTCGCTCACACTGTCGGGCAGAAGGAAAATCCACAAAATTACCTTCTCATGCACGCCATGGGTCCAAACGTGGCAGGTGTTATCGGAACCGCCGTGGCCGCCGGTGTCCTGATCGCCATTCTCAGCTGAAGATTCTGGATTTCGTTCGCTGCATCCCTTGGCATGATTCGTCAATTTCCCCCGCAGGGTAAATTCATTCAATCACCTATATTCAGGAGTTCAGGATGAAAAAACGAATAACCATATACAGGAACATTCGAGATTACTCGGGTATCGTTCTTGGCTCGGCTCTTATGGGAATGGGGATCGGTGTCTTTCTGGTGGATGCCAGAGTGGTCCCCGGAGGCGTCTCGGGTCTGTCCATGGCTGTCCATTATCTTTCACAGGGGCAGATTCCGGTCGGAGTTCTGATGTGGCTCTTTAATCTTCCACTCTTTCTGTGGGGAATCCGTGAACTGGGAAAGCGTTTTGGCGTTCGAACCTTTGTCGGATTTTCACTCTCCGCCGCGTGGGTCGACATCTTTCGAGGTGACTTTCCACTTTTTCATACTCCGGCGCTTCAGAAGACCCAGGCCGTTCAGGATCTCTTGAAGCACGACTTCTTTTTCATGATTCTCCTTGGTTCTGTTCTGCTGGGACTTGGACTGGGATTGATCTTTCGTTTCAAGGGAACCACGGGAGGATCCGATATCATCGCCGCAATATTCCAGAAGCGGTGGGGAATGAAACCTGGTCAGGTCATCATGTTTGTTGATTTCTTTGTGATCAGCTTCGCGGGCGTCATCCTGGCGACCCAAGATATTGCCGTAGAGCGTCCGGTAATGGTACTCACCCTCTTTGCCTTTTTTCTTCTCTTCGTCTCGTCCTATCTGATCGACGTCATTCTGGACGGGTTTAATTATGCTCGTGCCGCAGTCATTATTTCCGACAAATCCCAGGAAATCGCAGAAGCCATCATGGATGAACTTTCCAGGGGCGCCACGGCTCTGAAAGGTCGCGGCATTTACCGGAATATCGACCGAGAGGTCCTCTTTACCATCGTTACCCGGAAAGAGATCGGTTTGTTAAAGGAAATCGTCGAAGATATCGATCCATACGCCTTTGTAATTATCAACGATGTGCACGAGGTACTGGGAGAGGGTTTTCGAAGAAGGGTCGGATAGCGTCTTCTATCTGCCGACTTTTGCATAAACTTTTTACCGATCGCCGGTCTCTGGTTCTTCTTCCGAATTGACGGTTATGCTGTCCACCATAATTCCCAGGGGCCGATAATCGAGCCCGCCATCCAGCAGCGCCGGCTGGAAAGAATGCGTCTTTACCTCGACCAGCACGGGGCCGTTTCCCTTTGGAAGATGACAGGGCGGACTCTCCTGCCAGCTTCCAGTTACAAAGAAATCTCCAATCAGGACACCTTCACACCAGACACGAACCGGTAACGGGTTTTCCGGATTGCCTCCCGGACTCCAAAGAAATGTAAGAGAAGATCCACGCTTTAGAAGAAACGAGCTCTGACTCTCTGTCCATCGAAAAGTACGATCCCCATCTTTTTCCGGAAGGTGGCATCCGGCAACACGGAGGAAATCATCGGATCCCACATCCAGGCTCAAAGATGGTTGAACCTGGTTTTCGCTAATAACGGCGTATTCCAGTTTCACCGGAGTTGACAGGCCTTTCTTAAGGGGCGGTGTCCTCGCGGGAGGAATCCGATCGATAGAACCCTCAATCACCATTCCCGTCCCAAGTGGAGAAGAAAGAAGAAAACCCAAGGATTTCCGAATCGCCATAACTTTCTGGGCTTTCATCATCGCTTCCCCGTGGTGAAGATCAAGGCAAAAGATCGGGTAGTCCCTTAACTGTAAGGGAGAGACATATGGCCAGGACTGCTCGGTAGCAAGAGTCACAGAGCTTGCCGGAAGGAGATTGGAGAGTTGGTTCAGCATATTCAGATAGCCCTGACCCTGTCGGGTCAGGAGGGCCTCATGTTGAACATACCAGGGAGGCGTGAGAGCAAGAAAAAAGCACACAGACAGAAAGACGGGGCCAATCCGTCGAAATCTCGAAAGAAAAAAAGTAAAGAAGAATACACTCAGTGGAATCGTCAGGGGTAAGAATCTCCTGGCGGCAAATGGATAGAGAGGATTGTCGCCACTTCCCCACATAACATACAGAGTTACCAGTACATAGAGAAACGGAGCAAAAAGCTGCCAAGCTTTTCGAAACCTCCCTAACGTCCAGAGCAGTCCCAGGAATACAAGGATGAACCATGTCCGCCCCGCAAGTCTGGCCAGCTCCACAATATTATTACTCCCTCCCACCTCGATCGGCATCGGCCGTATCAGGGCCAGATAGATCGCACCTATCGAGAGAAGGATGATGACTATCCATGGAACGACCTCTTTCAACCGGTTCCAGATCAGCCGTAAAATCAGCAAAAGGAAAGCAATCCCAAGCAAAATAGAAAAGCTGCCCAGTGATAAAACCTGGGCAAGGTGGTTCTGAACATGAGCTCGCGCCAGAAAGGTATCAAGAAAAACAAAGGGTAATGGAAGGAAGACAACCGGCCAGGCTCGCTTTCGATGATCGCCCGAAACAAAGAGCAGAAAAAGAACCATTGAGGCCAGGCAGGACCATGCAAAAAATTTAACTCCCAGTGCGAGACCGAGTAGCACACCCGGAAGGATTGTTCCACAAAGGGTGGGTTTGCGTAGAAAGAAGATCATCCAGAGGATCCAGCCGCTCAACAGACCCGCCAGAAATACTTCGGCGCTCGGATATGCCAGAAAGAGAACGAACACCGGGTTTATTAACAGAGCCACCAGGGTGAGAAACGGGAAAACTCCCCTCATAAAGAGACGTGCAAGATTGTATATGGACAGGATCAGCAGGAAGGAACCAAGCAGATTGGCAGCGAGTGTTCCGTATAGTCCAAAAACCGTACTAAAGATAGCTCCCCATAAAGGGTAGACAGGAAAAAACTGAGGCATGACCCTGTTTCCCTGCACAACCCAGCCCGGGGCAATTTCCTCCCATGGATAGGCGTAGTGTGTTTTACGGATGAGGAGGTCGGAAGGAATATCACCTGGAATCATGCCTGTAAGCGAGAGATCCCAGGAGCCCGTTTGGGCCAGATGAAGAGCGGAGAAGGAGTAGACTCCTGCGTCTCCGGACGCATCGAAGGGTTCTCCCAGCGTGACAATAAAAATAACCAGGGCAAGAAGAAACAAGTTGCCCGGGATTCCGGCTCCCCGAAAGCTGACCGGGGAAACTTTCCGTACGGTGATCAAGATCAGGAAACCGGCCAAAAGTTCTATCGAAGCGATGAGAGCGACGGAAAAGCATCCCGCAATAAGAAGCAGAATTCCCAGAAGGGAAGTAACTCCCACGCTGGCAAAGAGAATAAAGGGAATTTGAAGCCGTCGCGGATATTGTTGAGGCAGAAGGGCCCAACCCGGGAAGAGGAGAAGGATCGGCAGAAGTAGAACCATCTGAAAGATGGTAGCATAGAGGCGTGAAGGTTGCCTATATCATCCCCTGCGCCCTCGGGCATACGCAGGTGGGATTTACTCTGGATCATGTGATGTCGCAATCACAAACGCCTGCTGAGGTCGTCGTTGTTGCCAACGGCTGGGATGGTCGACGTCTCCCCTCTCAATCCGGTGTTCGTGTCTTATCGATTCCCAGAAATGTTGGATACGATGCCGCCTGTAATCTTGGGATTTTATCCACTTCTTCCCCCTACGTTGCACTGATAAATGATGATGCTCTCCTTCCCGAAAGATGGGGGGAGCAATTAACGGGAATCATGGATAGAGAACGGACTCTCGCTGCCCTGACAGGCGTCAGTGATCCAGGAAACGGACAGCCTGTCTGCGCAGGCTCCCGCTGGAACAAGCGATTTCAGGCTGTTGAAACCGATGACCCCGGCGAAGTTGAGTTCCTTAATTTCACCGCTGTGCTTTTGCGCCGGGAGGCTCTGCTGCGGGCCGGTTTCTTTCCTGAAAGATACTTTGCCTATTATGAGGATGTCGATGCGACCCTGCGATTCACAACTCATGGATATCGCGTCCGCTCCATACCTGAAATTCGAGTGGCACATGCACCTTCCACTTCTGCCCCCATCCTTGGCAGCCGAAGGTGGGCCCTCCTGCTTCGAAACCGCTATTGGACTTTGTGCCGGCACTACGGATTTGGATTTCTGTTACGGCATTTCCCGCACCTTTTCCATGGAGATCTGATTCTATGGAAGAAACTTATCCTTCGGCCGGATCTTTTGATTTCCGCGTACGCCTCCATTCCAGCCTTCCCCCGGTGGTCTCATGGCTGAAGTTTCCCTGATCGTCGTTAACTACTACACAGCAGATCACCTGCGTGCCCTGGTCGAATCTGCCCGGGCTCATTCACCCTTTGCCCGTTATGAGTGGATCGTTGTGGACAATTCTCCCGGGGGAGAATCTCTCCCTTCAATTCCGGAACCATGCAGAGTAATCAGCCCGGGAAGGAACCTGGGGTTTGCAGCGGCGTGCAACCTGGCGGCAAAGGCCAGCCAGGCAGATTTCCTCTTCTTCTGTAATCCGGATATCACCTTTCTTGAATCTCTGGAACCTCTGATCTCCCTTCATGGAGGGAAATACCGCGGTGGAGTCCCGCTGATAAACCCACGACAGAGATTTCAGCTGCGGCGATTCCCCACACCTCTAAATTTCTTTGTTGACTTTTGCGGACCGGTCACGGTCTGGCCGGGTAATCCCTGGTCATCGCGCTATTACTATGACCACCACCCACCGGACAGACCCTTCCCCGTCCTGCAACCCGCAGCATGCGCTCTCCTGGTTGAACGTTCCGCCTATGAGGACCTGAGTGGAATGGATGAGGCATTTTTTCCTGCCTGGTTTGAAGATGTGGATTTTTCCTATCGATATTGGAAAAAGGGATATCGATTTCTCTGTGACCCCCGGGTAAGCATCGCCCATACCCTCGGAGTAAGTGCCGATCGAATCGGGCGTCAAGAATTCCTGAAAATTTACGCCAGGAACTACACCCGATTTGCCAGAAAGCACTTTAACGCCTCTACAAAACTGTTTTCCATGCTATTTCTGCGAATGGGAATGGCTCTCAGGGGAATCGGATCATGGTGACCGTGATTGTCGTGTCCCATAACTCACGGGAAGATTTGAAGATCTGCCTGGATTCCATTGCGAAGCAAAAGGTTGTGCCGGAACGCGTTATTGTCGTGGACAGCGCCTCGGATGACGATTCTGTCGATGTGGCCCTGGGTTCAGGGGTCGAAGCCATGGGATTGTGTGAAAATCTCGGATTTGGAGGAGCTTTCAATCGAGCACTTCCCGCGGTTCGTACTCCCTGGATTCTCCTGATGAACCCGGACATCCGTCTCGACGCCCACTTTCTGAAGGAAGTTTATCGTGCAATTCAGCGGAATGAATCAAAGCCCATCGCATCCATTCAGGGAAAGTTACTTCGTGCTGAGGGCCCGGAACTCACACCGACCCCATTTCTCGACTCGACGGGAATCCATTTCACCCCGTCCCTGCGTCACCTGGACCGCGGCAGCGGAGAAGAGGATCAGGGACAGTTTGAAGAGGAAAACTTTATTTTCGGCCCGACGGGAGCCTGTGCCATTTATCGAACATCCGCACTGATGGAAATCGGAGGCTTCGACGAAGATTTTTTCATGTACAGAGAGGATGCAGATCTGGCCTGGCGTCTTCAGTGGGCCGGTTACTCCTGCCTCTATCTTCCTTCCGCAAGGGCATGGCATCGACGTCGGGTACTTCCGGAACGGAGACGAAATCTCCCTGCCTGGATCAATTACCATTCCGTAAAAAACCGATTTCTGCTGAGGCTGAACAACCAGACTCTCTCTCATTTTATCCTCACCCTTCCCCTCAGTCTTCCGAGGGACCTGGGCATTATTTTGTATTGTCTCCTCCGGGAACGGAGCAGTCTGAAGGCCTATCCGTACGTCGTGAAAAACTTGTCCAGGCTTTACAGAAAACGTCGTGCTTTTCTTTCAAGACGAAAGATACCGACCCGATCGATTCTTCCCTGGTTCTGGGGACGAAAATGCGTATCGCCTTCATAGGATTTCGAGGTATCCCCGGAACCTATGGGGGGTTTGAGACACTTGTGGAACATATTGCTCCCGAGCTTGCCGGGAGAGGGCATGATGTGACAGTATATTGCCGGAAGGCGTTCAATACAGAAGGACTTACATCGTACCGCGGGACTCGTCTCATTACTCTCCCGGCCCCTCGATCAAAATACCTGGAGACCATCGTTCATACCGCCGCATGTCTCCCCCACATTCTTGCTTCCCGCTACGATGCCGTTATCGTCCTGAACGCGATCAACGCATTTATAACGCTGCCGATTCGGCTCAGCCCGACGAAAATCGCCCTGAATGTGGACGGTATCGAACGGCGAAGAAAAAAATGGAATCTTCTGGGCAAACTGGCCTACATGCTCTCAGAATATCTGGCCACGATCATCCCCCATGTGACCATCACGGACGCCGAAACCATTCAGACCTATTACCTGTCACGATTTGGAAAATCATCAACGTTACTGACTTACGGAGGTGATCTGTGCAGACCAGATGGGACCGGGATGCTCGAGGAAATAGATGTTTCACCGGGTCAATACTTTCTCTATGTGGCACGTTTTGAACCCGAGAACCATCCGGAAGCCATTCTCCGCGCACGATTGCTTTCCGGGGGGCAATGGCCTCTCGTCATGCTCGGATCCAACCCCTACAGACCGGGTTACGTAGAAAAACTGAAAGACATGGCACCCCAGAATACGCGCTTCCCCGGAGCCCGGTATGGCGAATCTTACAGGCAACTCCTTTTCCATGCAGGAGCTGTTGTGCTCGGATTTGAAGTGGGGGGAACGCATCCCGCCCTCGTGGAAGCCATGGGCGCATCCAGACCCATTATGATCAATGACACTCCGGAAAACCGCGAAGTGGGAGGAGAATCGGTAATCTATTTTGATGTCCGGGCCCCGGAAAATCTGGCTGCATCCATGGATGAGCTTGAAAAGAATCCACACATGCGTGATGAACTGGGCAGGCTCGCCAGGGAGCGGATGGAATCCCGATACACGTGGGCTCATGTGGTTGATGGCTATGAGACCATGCTCCGTGCGATGGTAAAATAGGGCAGATCCATGTTGAAACGACAGTGGCGTCTCATAACGGCCTTCGTCTTTCTCGTTGACCTCGGCCTCACGATTCTTGCATTCGCGCTGGCTTACCACCTGCGCAACAGGATCCTGCCCCTGACCTTCCCTGAACATTTCATCACAGGGCTTCATCCATGGGTTCGCTATAAGGAGTTGATCCCTGCCGTTATAGTAATCTGGAGCTTTTTTCTCTGGTATTTCGAACTCTACAAATCTCACAGAACTTCAACTCTCATCCGGGAGATGCTGGACATCGGGAAGGTCATCTTTTTTTCCACTCTGGTGCTTTCGGGTTATATCCTTTTCCTGAAAATTGACTTTATTTCACGTCCATGGCTGGGAATCTTCATGACCATGGATGCTCTCTTTCTTCTTGTTGAGCGGTTATTCCTCAGAATGGCTGCTCGCTGGGTAAGAAAACGAGGATTCAATTATCGAAATTTACTTATCGTGGGAGACGGCCCCAATGCAGTGAAGCTGGCAGAACTTATTCAAAGCCATCCTCACTGGGGTTACCGGTTTCTGGGCTATCTTTCTGATGGTACCGATCCATCAGCCGAACCCTCTCTGGGAAAACTTGAAGATCTTTCTGACCTCCTCACCCGTGAAGTTGTAGACGATGTCATATTCGTTGTAAACCGAAGAAAACTGGAAGACCTCCGTGATGCTCTGCTTACCTGCCAGGATGTCGGAGTGAATACAAGAATAGCCCTTCATACAATCCCTGTTCTGGGAGGAACGATCCACCTGGAAGAAATTGATCATACCCCCCTGCTTTCATTGAGCCGCACTCCATCCAATCTTTTTGCTCTTCTCATCAAGCGTCTGATTGACCTTGTTTTATCCCTGACATTTTCGATCCTATCCCTTCCGCTGGCTGCTCTCTTTGCTCTTTTCATAAAATGGGAAACTCCCGGACCCGTCATATACCGGCAGATCCGCGTAGGATTGAACGGCCGGCGTTTCAAACTCTATAAATTCCGTACCATGCAGGCCGATGCTGATCAACGTCTGGAAGAAGTCCGCCACCTGAACGAGATGGACGGACCTGTCTTCAAATCAAAATCCGACCCCCGAATTACAAAGGTAGGTCGTTTTTTGAGAAAGTTCTCTTTCGATGAGCTCCCCCAGCTATGGAACATCCTCAAGGGTGACATGAGTATCGTCGGTCCCCGCCCACCCATTCCGGAAGAGGTGGAGCAGTATGAAAAATGGCAGAGAAGGAGACTCTCTATGAAGCCGGGGCTCACCTGCCTCTGGCAGGTATCCGGAAGAAACAAGCTTGATTTCCAGAAGTGGATGGAGCTTGATCTGGCCTATATCGACAACTGGTCCCTCTGGCTGGATGCCGTAATCATGCTCAAAACGATCCCGGCCGTCCTTCTGGGTCGAGGTGCAAGGTAACCTGATTTCCTTACTGGCGTGCGAGCACAGAGATCATCCCACCCACTTCACTTTATCAAGGGCAATATAAAATATAGATCAAGAATCAGGCAGATCAATCCCGGGGCTTCTCTGCGACCAGCTTCACCTGTTCCAGGGGTCGGAATGGAGCTTTCCGGGGGACTCTGGCCAGTAAGACCCTGCGACAAGAAGCCGGTATGGAATCGACAATCCTTTCAACCATGGCAACCCACCTGAGTCTGAACGAAGAGGAAGCTTTCCCAAGTTCTGCGATGGCTCGAATTTTCGTGAATCCTGTCCTCCGTAGAGCAACCGCAAAGGTGCCATGGGTATATTCCTGGAGATGCAACCCTGACGCACGTTCACTGAAACCACGGGAGGAATCATGTGGACCATAAATCCTGTTGGGCGTCACCATGATGTATTGTCCGCCGGGTATCAGCAATTCAAAGACATCAGATAGATGACCCGGAAGATCGTCAGGGTGAAGATGCTCCACAAAATGGCAACTGAAGATAAGATCTACAGAAGCTGTCGCTACTTCCTTATGAAGTTGCTCCGATTGTACAAAACGAAAATTATGAGGCACCATATCCTCAGACAGGACAGGAGGAACCGCGTCTACAGCCCATACTTTGGTAAGCCGATCAGCCAGCGCCAGGCTGAGATAACATGATCCTGCGCCAATTTCTAAGAAACGGGTCGTATTGTTGAGGAACGGCTGTAACAGCTGTATCTGTAATCCCACCTGTTCGCGCTGTGCTTCCACGTAACCGGGTAATTCCACTTTCTGAAAGAGTTCTTTATATACTTCACCATAGAGTGTTTTACGTTGTTCGCCTGTCGCCTTCCACAACCGGCCCGCAAGTTCACGTTCGATTTCATAATTATTACGTAAACGTGCCGGATCCGCACTTCCTGGGGTATGATTCATGATTGATTCCTGACCTGAACTTTCAAGAACAACAAAATTTTAGTAATGATCATCATTTTATCAATTCTCGCATCGCCGGGCAAAAAACATTAAGAATTCTCCTCAGGCGCACTCATAGCCCTTGCCTGAAGATTTCCTCCCCGTCACGCCGTGTTTATCCCTTACGGATAGCTAAACCCTCCCGGGAGCGTGCCGTACTGGCCGTTGGGGTTCGTGACGATGACGTCCACCGTTCCAGATCCCGCCGGCACCACGCACTTCAGCTTTGTCGTGTTGATGAAGACTACGCCCGTC